>JABMPV010000166.1 GCA_013202595.1 bacterium | reverse complement strand
CTGCGGCTGGCCCGGGGGGGCGACCGGGGCCGGGTCGACATACTCCGGTTGAACGGGAGGGGCGACCGGAACCTGGTCTACGTACTGCGGTTGAACGGGAGGGGCGACCGGAGCCTGGTCTACGTACTGCGGTTGAACGGGAGGGGCGACCGGAGCCTGGTCTACGTACTCCGGCTGGACCGGGGGCACGACCGGAACCTGGTCGACATACTGTGATTGGGCCACAGGCTGGCGGTTAGTCGGGAGCACCGGGGGAACCGGATCGAGGTACTGCTCGACGGGTTCGGGCACCGGCTGCTGTGGCACCGGCGTCTGGACTTCGCCGGGACGGTCCCATGATGCAGATTCCGAGGGAGCGGACTGAGCGGGCGGCGCGGACGACTCCATGACGACGTCGACCGACTGTCCGGGGGCACTCACGGCTCCGTAGGTCTCGGCGAGCTTCCGCTCTGTGACGGGAGTGTCGATGACGTCGACGAAGCCCACGCGCAAGGCGGCGCGCAGGACCCTGTTGGTGACCACATTGGCTGCCAGCACCATCGGGAGATCGGGGTCGACGCGCAGCAGTTCTGCTGCAGCCAACACGCCGCTCTCGGTTCCGAACGACGGACCGAGGACTGTGAGGTCCACTCTTCCGCCCACGGCAATCTCCGCCGCCTCTTCCAGCGACCGGGCCGTCAAGACCCGTTCACCCTGAAGCAGCGCTCTGGTGTCCTCGATGAACTCGAGGTCCGGTTCAACGATGAGTATCAGGCGAGCGCCTCTTGTAGCACTCATCAGTTCTTCCCTCCGACGGTAACTGTTCGGGCGATCTCGTGTCGCCGGTGACTAGTCATCGGTCAGATACATACTGCCCTTGACGCTTTCTTGACACGCGACCATCGCAATCGGCGATATACGGCAGCCCCCAAACAGGCTTCTTCGGCGATCCGGCCATCAGAACGCCACCGATACGAGATCGCGACACAGCGGACTGAAGGAAGAAGACCCGGGACGCGACTCGGCGGCCCGAAGGCCGCCGATGATTCGCTACCCGGCGGCCCGGCCGCCGAATCACATGTTGAGCAGTAGACCGCTACTTGCGGCCGATTCCCCGCTCCTTGAGCTCTGCCAGGATGGCCTCGAGCGAAGCGTCCGCGTTGAAGGCGGGCTCTTCCTCCCGATCCTCTTCTCGCTCGAACTCGCGGCGCCGCGGGGGCTTCCTGCCGCCGCCACCCGCAGGTGCGCCGGCGCCGCCACCGGGCTTGGCGCCACGGTCGTCCTGCCACTGAGACCGCTCTTCCCACTCGGGGCTGGCCTGCTTGATCGACAGGCTGATGCGCCGGCGATCGTTGTCGATCTCGGTGATCTTCACCTTGACCGGCTGGCCGAGCACCAGTTCCATCTCGGGGCTCTCGACATGATGCATGGCGATCTCCGAGACGTGCACGAGGCCCTCGACGCCCTCGGTGACCGAGACGAATGCTCCGAAGGGAACCGTCTTGGTGACCTTGCCGTCGACGACCGCACCCACCTCATGGGCCGTTGAGAAGGACTCCCACGGATCGGCCGAGGTCTGGCGAATCGACAGTGAGATGCGCTCACGATCGCGATCGACTTCGAGGACCTTGACGGTGACCTCGTCGCCAACCGTGACCACCTCAGATGGGTGGCTGACGTGGTGCCATGACAGCTCGGACACATGGACGAGCCCGTCCATGCCGCCCAGATCGACGAATGCACCGAAGTTGACGACAGAGGAGACAACGCCTTCGCGGACCTCGCCCTGGGCCAGGGCATCGAGGAACGCCTGGCGCTGTTCGGCCTGCTCTTCTTCGAGGTAGGCACGCCTGGACAGCACCACGTTGTTGCGGTTCTTGTCCAACTCGATGACCTTGGCCTCGATGGGCTGGCCGACATAGGGAGCCAGGTCACGGACCCTGCGCAACTCGACCAGCGAGGCGGGCAGGAAGCCGCGGAGACCGATGTCCAGGATCAGGCCACCCTTGACGACTTCGATGACATGGCCGGTGACCGTGCCGCCCTGCTCCATGATCTGCTCGATGCGGCCCCAGGCACGTTCGTACTGAGCACGCTTCTTGGACAGCATGAGCCGGCCTTCGGCATCCTCCATCTGCATGACGAGCGCTTCGATGCGGTCGCCCACATCCACGACGTCACGAGGGTTGACAGAGTTGCGGATGGAGAGCTCTTTGACCGGGATGACACCTTCGGATTTGTACCCGATGTCGACGAGCACCTCGTCGGGATCGATCCTGACGACGGTGCCGGTGACGATGCTTCCTTCGCGGAGTTCCACGACCGTCTGGTCGATGGCCGCGGCAAAATCCTCTGCCGATAGATCGCCTGCCAGTTCAGGCAGGTTCCTGAGAGCGGCGGTGGGATCCGTTACGACGATTCCGTCAGCATCGCCCACGCGTTCGCGCTTGGGTTTGGCCTCCGGCGCGGCCTCTTCGGCTGCCTCGAGCGGAGCAGCGGATTCCTCGGTCGCAGCCTCCACGGGCGCGGTGATCTCCTCGACCACTTCCTCGACCACCTCTTCGATGGTCGAAGCGAGTTCTCCGGCACCGGCGGGCTCCTCGGACAGGACGACTTCTGCAGCGGTCTCGACGGCCGCGACGACCGTCTCCTCCACGACCGATGTCGCCTCCTCGATTGCCTCGGCCAATGCGGCCTCGGGTACGTCAGTCAGGGTCTCGACCGCTGCTTCAGCGGTCTCCACCGCCCCATCCACTGCGGATACGGCATCGGTGGCCTCGGCCTGCAGATCTTCCGTCACTGGCACGGACTCGGCAGGCGCGTTGGTCGTCTCGTCGGTCATTGGGCTGGTTGTCTCCTCGAAGTGAAGCTCCCCGCGCGAAAGCTCGGCGAGAGGCCCCGTGAGCGTAGCAGAACGCCACTGACCATAGGCCGGAAAGGGCCGTTACGCCTTGGTCTCTGCTAACGAGGATCCCGTGGCCAGATCCACCCGGAGCGGCACCCGGAGGTCGGCGACACCCTCCATCGTTTCCACGGTCAGTGCGATGGCTTCGTCGAGTTCGGCGTCGGGTGCTTCGATGACCAATTCGTCATGGACCTGGAGCAGCAGCGCCGAGCCCATCCCTCGCTCCTCGATGACCTCGTCGAGGGTCACCATCGCCCGCTTGATCACGTCGGCTGCCGAGCCCTGAATCGGGGCGTTCAGTGCCATTCGCTCCCCCATCTGCCGGATCCGGAAGTTCTCGGATTGCAGCTCGGGCAGGTAGCGGCGGCGGCCGAGGATGGTGGTTGTGAAGCCGTCGCGTCGGGCATCGGTGACGATACCTTCCATGAACTCCTGGACACCGGGGAACTGGGAGAAGTACGCGTCCATGTGCTCCTTGGCCTCGTCCGTGCCGATTTCGAGCCGCTGGGCGAGCCCATAGGCCTCCATCCCGTACAGCAGCCCGAAGTTGATGACCTTGGCCCTGCGCCGCATCTCGTAGTCGACATCCTCTGCTGCGACACCGAACACGCGGGCTGCCGTCTCCGTGTGGATGTCGGCATTCCGATTGAAGGCGTCCAGCAACCCGGCGTCCTGGCTGAGGTGGGCGAGGATTCGCAACTCGATCTGGCTGTAGTCCGCAACCACGAACGTGTGACCGGGCTCGGCGACGAAGGCCCTGCGGATGGTCCTTCCCTCCTCGGAGCGCACCGGGATGTTCTGCATGTTGGGCCGCTCGGACGACAGGCGGCCCGTCGCCGCGCCCGTCTGGTTGAACGCGCAATGGATGCGCCCGTCGCTCTCGATGAGGGGAATGAGGCCATCGACGTAGGTGCCACGCAGCTTCTCCAACTCCCGATATCTGAGCAGGTGCTCGACCACCGGATGCTCGTCCACGAGCTTCTGCAGAACCGAAGCGTCGGTGGACGGGGCGCCCTTCGGCGTCTTCTTGATGACGGGCAGACCGAGGCGCTCGTAGAGGATCTCGCGCAACTGGAGTGTCGAGTTGATGTTGAATGCGCCGCCTGCGGCCTCGTGGATCTGCGCCTCGAGCGAGGCCAGCCGATCACGCAGACTCGTGCTCAACTCCTCCAGGTACTCACGATCGACGGCAATCCCTGCGTCCTCCATGCGAGCCAGCACACGGACCAGTGGCAACTCGACGTCCTCGAACAGCGCCAGTCCGCCCCGGGCATCGAGAGCTTCGGTCACCGGCCCCACCAGGAGGCCAACGGCCACTGCCCTGCGGCCGGCCGCGTCGAGATCGGGGCCGCCACCGAAATCGAGCATCCCCTGCGATCCGCCGCCGTCACCATCTGATTCAGCATCGATCTCGATCCCGAGCATCCGACCGGCGAGATCGCGCAGGTCCGGCGCCCGCTCGGCAGGGTTGATGAGGAACCCGGCGAGGAAGGTGTCGAACGCCAGGCCGCGGATGTCGACGTCGGCGTCGGCGAGCGCCCGCATCATGCGCTTGGCATCGTGGATGGCCTTGGGTCGATCCGGGTCGGCCAGAACAACTGCGATGGCATCGATCTCGTCGATGGGGACGAACACGGCCTCCGGCCCCGACCCCTCCACCGCCATCACGCCGGCCAACTCACCTGCATCCCACACTCCTTCGAGCGCCAGCATCCCGGCCCCAGCCTTCAGGTTTCGGGGACCGGTGACAACCTCGACCTCGACCATCTCATCGGGCGTGACGGCCCCGGCGCCACCCACCTCTTGAAGTCGCTGCCAGAGCGATCGGAATGCGAGGGCGTCGAATACCTCCCGCACCGTCCCGGCATCCCAGGGCTGCATCCTGAAATCCTCGACATCGAACTCGACAGGGACATCATGAGTCAACGCCATCAGCCGACGATTGAGAATCACCTGGTCGTGGTGGGTTTCGAGGTTCTCCCGGAGTTTCGGTGTCTGCTCGTCGAGATGCTCGTAGACACCTTCGATGGATCCGTAGCCGGCGATCAGCTTCGTGGCCGTCTTCGCCCCGACACCGGGGACACCCGGCAGGTTGTCGGACGTGTCGCCGCGAAGTGCCGCGTATTCCACGTACTGCCCCGGGCTGATCCCGTACCGCTCGTTCACAAAGGCGCTGTCCGCCACGATGACGTCCGAGATACCCCGGCGGCTGTAGTAGACCTTCACGCGGTCGCCGATAAGTTGGAAAGCGTCCCTGTCACCGCTCACCACCAGCACGTCCCACCCCTCCGAGGCTGCGCGGCGAGCGATCGTGGAGATGACGTCGTCCGCCTCCCATCCGGGCGCCTCGATCTGCGACAGGCCGAGCGAATTGGCGACCTCGTTGATGAGTGGCAGTTGATCCTTGAACAGGTCGGGTGCCGCGGTCCGCTGGGCCTTGTACGCGGGGTACTCCTCGCTGCGGAACGTCTTCTTCGGCGTGTCCCAGGCGACACAAAGAGCGTCGGGATGCTCGTCGCCGAGCAGTTTGATGAGCATCGACGTCCAACCGAAGACGGCATTGGTGACTCGGCCGTCGGGCGTGGCGAGGTCGCTCGGGAGGGCGAAGAAGGCGCGGTAGGCCAGGTTGTGGCCGTTGAGTAGGGCAAGTGTCGGCATGGCTGCCGATGGTAGGCGGTGCAGCCGACGTCGTGCCCGGCCCGCTACCCGAGCCTCCGCAGCAGCTTCAGGCGCTTCAGTTGGAGGCGTTCACGCCGGCCGACGAGATCGGCCAGAGCCTTCTCGAATCTGACTACATCACCCAATGTGATTCGGGCATCATCGCGGTCGAGCGGCGTGCCCCCGGCGGCATCCCGCTGAGCATCGTCATCGATGTGGCGCAGCATCTCGAGTTCACCGCCGGTCAGGCGGATCTCCTCATCGAGGCGCGCAATGTCGTCCTGGAGGCGGAAGATGCGCTGTTCGATCAGAGCCATGCAACACCATTGAAGCGGGTACGGCACGGTATACCATGGGACCTGCGCCGGGATGGCGGAATGGTAGACGCGGCGGACTCAAAATTCGCTGTCCGAAAGGACGTGGGGGTTCGACTCCCCCTCCCGGTACTCATCGGTTGTCGGTTGTCGGTCGTCGGTTGCGGCGTTCGGCGTCTGTCGACGACCACCTGGACACCGATCCCCAGCGACATCCCTACCGTCCATGATGCAGGAAGGTGAAGTGGCCGAACCGGACACGATCGTGTACGTGGAGGGCCCTTCTTCCTTGCCCAGAACCTCGCGCTGATCGATCGCCTCTCCCCGGGGGCAGCGGTTCAGTCTCGGATCCCCCACGTGTTCTCAAATGCCGCCCTGGTCCTCATGTTGATGTGGGAGTCGTCGGAGAGTTCAAATGGTGCCTCCGACTCAGTCTGGAGGACACGTTCCACATCGGTGGAGTCGAGTCGGACTACGACCACACTCCCGGTATTGCGTTCACTGACTCGGATCGACCCTATGACCACCCCCGACTCGTCATCCCCGCCGGAGATCTCAAAGGTCCACGTCGAGGTTGCAGGGGTGTACACCCGGGCCATGTGGGTCCCCATCCCGCGCGATGCGGTATACCCGATCCCCATGTCGGTATGGATCCTGATGTACCCGTCGGTGACCGGTGGGACGAGCCGGATGAAGCAGTCCCGCCGGCCCGTGTAGGCCATGACCTCCGGCGGGCTGTCCTGGAGGCTCCGCTCCCACCACGGGAGCGCCAGCCACTCCCCCAACCGCTTCGCTGCCTGATCAGCGGGCGCCCAGTCATCGAGCCATGCCTCAGTGGTCGGACGGTACGGTGGGCGCCCACGGTGACTCCACAGTTCCCGCACCCAGGCGACCATCGCATCCAGTTGCACCACCGGGTCGTACCGGAGAGTCTCGTCGCCGGTACCCGATGCCCACACCACCAGATCCCCCGGAAGGTCATCGAAGCCCTCCTTGTCTGGCCGCTCGCCATGGAAGTCGAGTCCCGACGGGGTCACCGATGCCGAGAACTGGGCCAGCCAAGGAGCAGACTTCGCCTCACCGACACCGCCCCATGACATGAACAGCACCCCACGCTCTCCAACAGCATCGATGTCTGTAAGAGACTTTCCGTCCCGGACACGAATCCGGTCACCGGCCGACAGCATTGGATACGGGAGTTCCAAGATGGCAGGGGAGCGACGAGCGATGTCCTCAGCGGTGATCTGGAGTTCCACCGTCCGAACCGTCACCTCAGACACCTCGTAGCAGGACCCGTGCACTGCTCAGAGGGCTTCCGTCCATCAGCCTGCGCCCTCACGCCCGTCACCCACCGGGAGAGATTCCACTGCCCAATATCCCGCTCCCTCAGGGCCGAATCAACCGCCCGACCAGCCATTTGTGATGGGGAGCCTTCGGTCGCGACCCAGCGCCTTCGTGCTGATCCGCACACCCGGAGCTGCCTGACGTCGCTTGTATTCGTTGGTGTCCACCATCCGGGCGACCCGCTCCACGATCGACCTGTCGAAGCCCTGTTTGACGATGGCGTCCACAGACATGTCGTCTTCGACATAGGACTCGAGAATCCGATCGAGCAGGGCGTAATCGGGCAGCGAATCAGTGTCGAGTTGATCTGGCCGTAGTTCTGCGGACGGCGCCTTGTCGATGATCGCCTGCGGGATCACCTCGCCGTCCTGGTTCCGCCAGCGGGACAGGTCGTACACCTGGGTCTTGAAGACATCCTTGAGCACGGCATAGCCACCGGCCATGTCGCCGTAGAGGGTGGCGTATCCGACTGCCATCTCGGACTTGTTGCCCGTCGCCACCACCATGCCGCCGAACTCGTTGGAGAGTGCCATGAGGATGGCTCCCCTGGTCCTGGCCTGAAGGTTCTCTCCAGCCAGTCCGGCGTCACGATCGGCGAACACCTCGTCGAGCGTGTCGAGGTACCCCGAGAAGGGCAGTTCGATGGAGATCTCGTCGAAGCGGATGCCCAGGTTGGCCGCCAGCGTCCTGGAGTCCTCGACGGACCCCACCGATGAGTACCGACCCGGCATCGTGACGCCCCACACCGCATCCGGCCCGAGAGCGTCGGCTGCAATGGCAGCGGTCAGCGCCGAGTCGATCCCGCCGCTGAGGCCCAGCACCACTCCGGTGAACCCGTTCTTGCGCACGTAGTCGCTGAGCCCCAGGCAGAGAGCCTGATAGATCTCGGCCTCGGCATCGAGAGGTTCGCTGGGGAGCGGCGGCGGATCGGGTTCACCCTCGAGCAGGTCGCCCCGGCTGACGATGATTGCATTCACATCGGATGCGCCCTCGTCATTGAGCGGTACATCGATCCAGAACATCTCTTCCTGGAACTGCGGTGCCCGATAGAGCAGCGTGCCGTCCGAGGTGAACACCATGCTCTGGCCGTCGAAGACCAGTTCGTCCTGGCCGCCGATCAGATTGAGATACACCAGCGGCAGGCCCGATGCGATGGCCCTGGAGCGCAGCATGGCCTCTCGCTCGGCGCCCCTGCCCATGTGATAGGGCGACCCGTTGATATTGACCAGCACGTCTGCACCCGCAGCAGCCTGCTCTGAAGGCGGTCCGTCGGAAACCCAGATGTCCTCACACACCGACACACCGACGATCACACCGTTGATCTCCCAGAGCGCGTCGCGCTGCACGCCGGGCATGAAGTAGCGGTCTTCGTCGAATACGCCGTAGTTGGGGAGCAGTGCCTTGTGGTAGATGCCGCGCACCCTGCCCCCCGACAGCAGAGCAGCCGCATTGTGGAGACGGGGCGGCCCGGCATCGTCGCGGGAGCGATCGGGGGCGACCCTGTCCACGTAGCCGACCACCGTGGTGGGGCCTCCCGACTTGGCGGCCAGTCGGTGGAGCGCAGCGAGATTGGCATCGACGAACGCCTTCCGGAGCACGAGGTCCTCGGGCGGATAGCCGGTGATGGCAAGTTCCGGGAGCAACAGGAGGTCTGCCTGGCAGTCCTCGGCCCAGACCATGGCGGTCGTGATGCGCGCCTCATTGCCTTCGATGTCGCCAACGGTGAGGTCGATTTGCGCGCACGCGACGCGGATGAAGTCGGTCATGGGGCCAGGCTAGGGAATCCTCAGCGCACTACAGCCGCACGGAGTGCCGCTACGGCCTCCGCGATCGATGCAGCCGCCGCGATGGCGTCACCAGCTTCGAGCACCCTGCGGACCAGGGCGGATCCGACGATGACGCCGTCGGCGACCTTGGCCGCCTCGTGTGCCTGCTCGGGCCCCGAGATCCCGACGCCGAGGACCAAAGGTAGATCAGACCGCTGGTTGATCCTCACGGCGAGTTCGGTGGCCACCCCGGATGCCGACACCCTCTCCCCGGTCACACCCATCTCGGCGATGCCATAGACGAACGCAGGAGCGGCGGCGAGCACCTTGTCGAGGCGCAGATTGGATGTCGTCGGCGCTGCGAACAGCACCAATCCGACGTCCTCCGCGGCGGCTGCCGACGAGAACATCTCCGCCTCGTCGACTGGAAGGTCGGCGATGATCATCGCCTCTGCCCCTGCCCGGGCCACCTTGGCGGCGAACTCGGCGGGACCGACCGCCAGTACCGGGTTGACATATGTCATCACCAGGCAGGGAAGGCCGGTGCGCTCCCTGACTTCCGACACGATCTCCATCCCCCGGTCGACTGTGGTGTCGTTGGCCAGAGCCAGTTGACCGGCGGTCTGGATCACCGGGCCGTCCATCAACGGGTCTGCGTAGGGAAGGCCGATCTCGAATGCATCGGCACCGGCCTCGGCCATCGCCTCGAAGAGCGACACCGACGAGGCCAGATCGGGGATCCCCGCCATCATGTACGGCATCAGGAGCGCCCTGTCCTCTGCGCGGGCTGTAGCGAAGGCTTCGGAGAGGTTCATCGGCTCTCCTTGATCGCCACGACCTGCTGGACGTCTTTGTCGCCCCGCCCCGAGAGATTCAGCACGACCCGCTTGCCTGCCAGTGCCTTGTGCTCCTTGGCGATCCACGCCAGGGCGTGGGCAGGTTCGAGGGCGGGGATGATGCCTTCGGTGCGGCTCATGAGGTCCATGGCGTCCAGGGCCTCGTCATCGGTGATGGAGACGTAGCGGGCCATCCCGCGCTCCTTGTACATCGAGTGCTCCGGCCCCACTCCCGGATAGTCGAGACCGGCCGAGACCGAGTGTGCCTCGAGAACCTGACCCTCGGAGTCCTGGAGCATGTAGGTCAGCGCCCCATGGAGCACTCCGGGCGATCCTGCCACGAGGGACGCGCCATGCCGGCCGGTCTCGAGGCCGAAGCCGCCGGCCTCGACGCCGACGAGATCGACCCCGAGGCCGGCAAAGGGATGGAACATGCCCATGGAGTTCGACCCCCCTCCTACGCAGGCGACGACCACGTCGGGCATCACGCCGCCCAACTGCTCGATGGTCTCCTCTCCGATCACCTTCTGCAATTCTCTGACCATCAGGGGGAATGGATGAGGACCGACCACCGACCCGATGATGTAGTGGGTGGT
>JABMPV010000165.1 GCA_013202595.1 bacterium | reverse complement strand
CCCAATCGAGGGCGGCGGCCACCTCTGCACGCCACCGCGGGGCCGTCAGGATGTCGACATCGCGCGGCTCGACGGGGATCCCGAGTGCATGCAGCAGGACGCTGCCTCCGACCGCATGGGGAACGTCGGCGCCGCTGAGCGCCCCCGACGCCTGGGCAAGCGCAATCCCGATCGACCGTGATAGCGGCATCGACCGCGTCATCCCGCCACCGGTTCCCCGGTCATCCCGGGACGTCTCCCCGGTCATCCCGGGACGTCTCCCCGGTCATCCCGGGACGTCTTCCCGGCGGATCTCGGCACCGAGAGAGGCGAGTTTCGGCACGAAATCGTGATAGCCCCGGTCGATGTGCTGGGCATCGACCACGGTGGTGTAACCGTCGGCCACCATGCCCGCGAGCACCAGTGCTGCGCCCGCGCGAATATCGCACGCATCGACGGGGCACCCGCTCAGCGTTGCGACACCCCGGACGATGAGGTGCTGGCCCTCGAGCGTCACCTCGGCGCCCAGGCGATTCAACTCACCCACATACCGGAATCGGGCGGAGTAGATGTTCTCGGTCATGACGGAAGTCCCCGAGGCGAGGGTCAGCAGCGCCACCATCTGCGGGTGCATATCGGTGTGGAATCCGGGATATGGCAGCGTGGCGAAGTCGACAGGCAGCGGGCGCTCCGGCCCCACGACACGGACCCAATCGTCGCCCGTGGTCACCTCGCATCCGGCTTCCACCAGTTTCCTCAGTTCCATCCGGAGATGTTCGGGTACGCAGTCGGTGACGGTCACATCGCCGCCCGTGATCGCACCCGCGACGAGGTAGGTGCCCGCTTCGAGGCGGTCTGGCACGACTCTGTGGATCGCGGGCGACATCGACGGAACGCCCTCCACCACGATGGTGGACGTGCCCGCTCCGCTGATGCGGGCGCCCATCGCGCCGAGGAACGCTGCGAGATCCTGGATTTCGGGTTCGCGCGCTGCGTTGCCGATGGTGGTGGTACCGCGGGCCATGACACCGGCCAGCAGGAGGTTCTCCGTCGCCCCGACGCTGGGAAACTCGAGGTGGACATCTGCACCGATCAGTCCGTCGGGGGCTGTCGCGTGCAGAACGCCATGGACCAGGTCGAAGGTGGCACCCATCGACTCGAGTCCGCCCAGATGCATGTCGATCGGCCGGGATCCGAAGTCGTCGCCCCCCGGCAGAGCAACTCTCGCCTCTCCGCATCGGGCGAGCAGAGCACCGAGCACCAGGATGGAAGCCCGCATCTGACGCACCAGGTCGATGGGTGCCTCGGGCCGCAGATGGACGGGAACATCGATGTCGATCGTGGAGCCTGCGATCGCACACGACGCGCCGACATGCTCGAGGACCCGGCACATGATGTGTACATCGAGAATCCCTGGCACGTTCTCCAGCCGATGAGAGCCCGGCGCCAGAAGGGTGGCGACGAGATGCTTCAGGACGGCGTTCTTCGCCCCGAGGACCGACACCGAACCCCCGAGACGCGCACCACCGGTGACGACGAACTGCTCCATGGGGCAAGTCTACGAGAGCGAGGGACGCGAATCCCACCGTCGTAGACTCCGCCCATGCACATTGCCATCGCAGCCGACCACGCCGGTTTTCCACTCAAAGAGGCGCTCGCTGCCGAGATCGCCGCGTCGGGGCACTCGGTCACCGATCTGGGCACCCACTCCGAGGACCCGGTCGACTATCCCGACTTCGCCGAAGCCGCCGCCAGGGCGGTCACAGACGGGCGAGCCGATCGAGCCATCGTCGTATGTGGATCAGGGGCCGGCGCTGCAATCGCAGCCAACAAGGTCAAGGGGGTGCGCTGCGCACTCGCCCACGACACCTACACGGCCCACCAGGCAGTGGAGCACGATGATGCCAACGTCATCGCCCTGGGCGCCAGGATCATCGGCGCCGCTCTCGCGTCGGAGATCGTGCAAGCATTCCTGGCTGCAGAGTTCAGCCGGGAGGATCGACACAGACGCCGTCTCGGCAAGGTGATCGACCTCGAAGATCGCTTCGGAGCGTGACCGCCGCATCTCTCGCGCCCGGCCGATCTCGAATGGCTACGATTTCGTTCTCCCCTCCAGGAAGCTGATCGTGGAACCGCGGTATTCCAATCGGGAGCTCTCACTCCTCGATTTCCAGGAGCGGGTGCTCGCCATCGCCGAGAATCCGAGCGTTCCACTCCTCGAGCGGGTCAAGTTCGTTGCGATCGTGTCCTCCAACCTCGATGAGTTCTTCCAGGTGCGCGTGGCCGGCATCGCGGAGCAGGAGGCGACGGGCGTCACCAAGCAGACGGCCGATGGCATGACCCCCTCCGAGCAGCTCATCGCCATCCGCGCACGGGTCGAGGTACTCGTCTCCAGGGTGGAGAAGGTCTTCACAACGATCCTTCGGCCGGCCCTCGAAGCCGAGGGGATCCGCCTGGCGGCCTGGGACGATCTCGATGAAGGCCAGCGCAACGAACTGCACGAGGTCTTCGATCAGCAGATCTACCCGATCCTGACGCCGCTCGCATTCGACCCTCAGCACCCGTTCCCATTCATCTCGAACCTCTCTCTCAACCTCGCAGTGCAGGTGAGGGATCCGGGGGACGGCAGTGTCCACTTCGCCAGGGTCAAGATGCCGTCGATGCTTCCCAGATTCCTCCGGCTGAGCGACGACACCACCTTCGTGCCGATCGATGCGGTCGCAGGGGAGTTCATCGATCGTCTGTTCCCCGGGATGGAGATCATCGGTGCATACCCATTCAGAATCACCCGCAGTGCCGACCAGGCAGTCGAGGAAGAGGAAGCCGAAGACCTGCTCCATGCAATGG
>JABMPV010000164.1 GCA_013202595.1 bacterium | reverse complement strand
GCCGCGTTCACGACGGCCAGATGACGCCCCCGGCTGTGTCCTCGTCCTAGACGCACGGTGAAGTGCGTCCACGTCCTGCGTCCTTGCCGGATGACGCCCCTGCCTTGCCCTGAACATCGCCGACGTTCCTGGCCAGAGCACTAGGACGAATGGGAAGCCCGGCGCGAGGATTCGCCGGATCGAGGTGATGACACGGACTGATCAGGTTTTGGGGAGACGGGATGCCAGATGGTGGCCCAATGCGAGACGTTCATCAGCGCCCGACCAGCCGACACCCCCGACAGCATCCGGCTCCGCGAACCCAAATCGAACTGACCGGCCTCGGCCGGGCCGGCCCCCCGACTCGTCGATCACTCGATCCAAGGCCCAGGTCCGATATCACACGGCCCCGCAGGGGCCGTGTACTTGATCAAGCGAAGCCAAGATGCACAGGCTGGTACGACGTGAGGCGGACACGATTCGACAGGAGATAGTGGCTCGCCGCTTTGCGTCCGATGCGGTGCGCCGCGCCTCTGTCTTGACGCCCTTGTCATGGGCAGGCGAGCGTTATGGGTGGGTTCTCGGGTTTAGGTGGGTCTCGTGCCGATGCGCCGGTGGTTTCAGTCGCCGGTGGTATTCGGTGGGGTGCTGTTCACCAGTTGGCGGGTGTCGGGTTTGGCGGTGATTGTGCGGGTTTGGGGTGTGGTGGAGCTGGGGTTCGGTGCGGGGGCTGCCGGGAGGGTGAGCTCGAAGAAGGTCTCGTTGTGGTGGCGGCGGTAGGTGAGGTCGCCGTTCATCAGGTGGGCCAGGTCGCGGGAAACGGCGAGTCCGATACCGACCGATTCATGGGTTTCGTCTCCATGTGGGATTCGGTGAAAGGGCTCGAAGATACGGTCGCTTTCGACTTCGGATACACCGGGCCCGTTGTCGATGACGGCTAGGTGTGCTGTGGTGCCGTGTTGGCTGAGTGCGATGCGGATAGTTTCGCCACCGTATTTGGTGGCATTGGAGAGCAGGTTTCGGATGATTTGGCGCACTCGGCTTGGGTCGCCTTCGGCACGGATGTCGCTACCGTCCATGGCGACGGAGGTTCTGTCCTTGTGGTGGCGGGCTTCGAGCACCTGGGCGACTTGGGCGGCCAGGTTGACTGGGACGAGAGTGACGTCGAGTTCACCGGTCTCGGCCTGGGCGGTGACGAGGAGGTCCTTGATGATGTCGACGAGGTCCGAGCCTTGGTCGGCGATGAGGTTGACCATCTCATGTCGGTCGCTGAGAGTCAGGTCACTGTCGGTGTCTCTGAGGAGGTCGGCGAATCCGACCACCGCGGTGAGAGGAGTGCGCAGTTCGTGACTGACGGCAGCGAGGAACCGGTTCTTCGAGGCGAGCGTGCTCTTGAGTCTGCGGTTCCCTTCTTCGAGTGCGCCGATCTGGGTTGTGATCTGGTCGGCCATCTCGTTGAAAGCGCTGCCCAGTTGACCGAGCTCATCGTCGCGTTCGACGTTCACCCGCTGTGACCATTCGCCGGCGGACAAGGCGGATGCCGCTTCAGCAAGGTCGAGGACCGGCTTGGCCATTCGCCGGGCGACCACGAAGGCGGCTCCCATGGCGAAGATGACGGCGGCTCCGATCGCCAATAGCCGGTTGGTCAGGTCCCGGTAGTAGGGCCCGAGAACCTCTCCCTTGGGGGATTCGGTGACCAGGAACAGCTCCTGGGAGCCGAGGTCGATCTCCTCGATAGTGACGACTCCGTCCTCGCCGCGGAGGCCCGACTGGAACCCATCCCTGATCTCCGGCCGAAATACCGTGCCTGCCAGCACAACCGATGGATTCGGATGCGCCAAGACCACGCCACCTCGGTCGAGGAGGTACGTGGTGACCGAACGTCCCGGAACCCCAACGGCGCCCAGCGTTTCCCAGACCTCTTTGAGCCGGACTTCTGTCAGGAGAACCCCGGATGCCTCACCGGTGCGATGATCGGTGAAGGGGACCGCGATCTCCATGCTGGGCATGCCACTCGTCGCATCGATACTGATCGGACCGAAGTAGGCCCGACCGGTTGCAATCGGGGTCTCGAACACCTCCGAACCCACCAGGTTGCGCAGTTCCAGCAGCGACGTCGGAACGATACGCGAGATTCGTTCTGTCTCTCGACCGGCGGCGTCAATGAACGACGCACTGCGGAACCCACGATTGGTGGCCAGCAGCGAGCCGAGAATTGCGGCGCGATCGGACGAGTCGAGGTTGACAGGATCGGTGATCCGGGCGGCGGTCTCTAGATCGGCGGTGATCTCTGCGAAGCGGGACAGGATCACGGCCGCAGCCCGATCGGAAGCGGAATGTTGTTCGGCCACCGCATTATCGCGGGCCAACCCGTATGAGTGACCGTTTTGCAACTCCCACACCCCGAATACCAGTAGTGGAGTGGTTGCGATGACAACAAGCAGCGCGAGGAACTGTCGCCGGAGGCTCTTGCCCACGCCGACCTGTTTCCTCCGTCGGGTCCTCACGCGGGCTGGCTCGATAGGCACGGAGACGGCGCCGGAAGTACTCATCGGAATATGTCGTCGGCCTGCCGGAGCACCTCAGCGGGGATGACGAGTCCGATCCGTTCCGAGGTGCCCAAGTTGATCGTCAGGTAGTTGTCCGCTGACTCCACAGGGATCTCACCGGGAGGGGTGCCCCTGAGGATGGAGACGACCAGCCGGGCCGCCTGCTCACCAATGCGGTCGAAGTTCAAGCCGAAGGACAACAGCGCCCCCTTCTCCGCAACCGGAGCGCCCGAGATCAACGGGATCCCGTGTTCCATTGCGCCTTTCGCGATCACCTCGATGTTCTCTACAAACAGTCCGGTCTGCGGGAGCATCATGGCGTCCACGCCGGCCGGGAGGCTCGCCATGAGCGCCGAAACGTCCTCAGCAGTGCTGGTCTCCACCACCTCGATATCCACCCCGAATAGCTCGGCGACCGCCTCGATAGCCTCGAGGGAGGCAACCGATGACAGGTCGTCGGGCTTGAATGGCACCAGCACCCGTCGAGTGTCCGGTTGGATAGCCAACAAGAACTCCAGTTGCTTGCCCGGATAGAACGGATTCGTGACCCCTGTCAGGTTCCCGCCGGGCGCCGACAGCGACTCCACGACGCCGGAACCAACCGGGTCCGTGACCGGGGAAAACACGACCGGAATACCACTCTCGCTGGTCGCCTCCATCACAGTCCGCGTCACCGGCGTCGTCAGCGCAAAGACCAGGTCTACATCCCTCTCCAACACCCGGGCCACCGCCCAGTCCAGATCATCGGCGCAGCCCACTGGCCCGTCATAAACGAAGGTGACATTCTCGCCCTCCGCGAACCCCGAATCCTCCAACCCGGCGATAAACCCCTCGATGACCTCATCGTGACCCTCGGTCAAGCTCACGATGCCGATCCGGAAACCCTCTGACTCGCCACCGCCGCCACACCCGGCCGTCACCACTGCTGCCAGCAGCAAGGTCGTGACCCACACCAACGACGATCGCTTGGCCATCAACGCATCACCCCGCGAGAAAGCAACCCGTCCCGCTGTCGGGCCCCGGTTCGTTCCAGCGCGTTCCATCTCGCTCGACACATAGATCGGTCATCGGTCCAGCAACACGAAGGTTGAGTGATTCGAAGCGACACCCACCTGAAGAATGAGCCGCCCGGCTCACCGAAATGGCGGCGGCCAGACTCGATGCACCGCTGACGGCTTCGGTCAGATGTCGGTGATCGACCTCATCTGACGGCGCGGGCCGTATTTGGGGGCCTTGACGCCCGCCGACTTGATGAGGCGGACCGCTCTGGCGCGATGACCTGCGAAGGGTGCCAGCAATTCGAGCATCCGCTCGTCGGTGGCTCGAGGTTCACCCGCCATGACCCAGGCGATCGTGTTGGGCAGGTGGTAGTCACCGATGGGGACGGCATCGGGGTCACCCAGTGCCGCCATCCCCACGATTGCCGCCGTCCACGGGCCGATGCCGGGAAACGCGATGAGTCGCTCGAAGGCGTCGTCATGCGACATCGTGAGCGTCTCTTGGATCCTCCCGACCGATCGGGCCACCTTGATGATCGTGGTGGCCCTGTCCCGCTCGATTCCGAAGGGGTGGAACCGGTGATAGGCCATCGCCCCGAGGGTGGCGGGATCCGGCGGCACGACCAGCGGGCGCGGTCCCGGCGCAGGTTCCGAGAGAGATGTCGCCAGTGCTCGATACGAGGCCTTGGCTTCCTTGCCCGTGACCCGCTGACCGAGGATCGACTTGACCATGAGGTCGAATACCTCTCCCGATCTGGTGATCCTGATGCCCGGGTACCGCCGATACAGCCGGCTGACGATCGGGTCCGCAGGGTCGAAGCCGGTGGGGTCGTCGAGGGCGCCTGCGATGCCGGGGGCGCGTTCGAGGGCGATTTCCGCGCCGGGTCCCCACGCCTCGGCTTCCAGGTGGAGTCCTTCGCCCGTGATGTTGACCGTGGCCGGGCCGTCGGGTGTCCGCATGGCAGCCCACACGCTCCCCGCGGCAACGGCCATCGTGGGATCGCCACTGCCGGCGGCCTGCACTCCGACGCTCCTCGCCAGATCGACCGGTGCGATTGCTGTGATTGATCGGGTCGGCACAACCCTGAGCCTACGACGCGGACCCCGGTGACCGCCTACGCTGGAAGCGCCTATGGAGACCCACTACGAGCGGCTCTCGTTCCTCGACAGCACCTTCCTCGCCCTGGAGGGCCCCTCCAACCCGATGCATGTTGGAGCGACCCTCATCTTCGAGGCGGGACCGCTCATCAGCGCCGCGGGTGGTGTCGATGCCGAGCGGATCAGGGACTTCTTCGACGTCCGCCTCCAGTACATCCCTCGCTACCGCCAGCGTCTCGAGTGGATTCCGATCGAGCGCCATCCGGTGTGGGTGGACGATGAGCACTTCGATATCAGGTATCACATTCGTCACATTGCGCTTCCCCATCCCGGGACGGAGGCGGAACTGCAGTCGTTCGTCGGGAGGGTGTTCTCCGAGCGCCTGGATCGCAGCAAGCCGCTGTGGGAGATGTGGGTCGTAGAGGGTCTCGAGGGTGGCCGGATGGCTCTCGTCACCAAGATCCACCACTGCATGATCGATGGGATGGCCGGGGTCGACCTGCTGAAGGTGGCGCTGTCTCCGTTCCCCGATCCCACCATCGGCACGATGGAAGAGTACGAACCTCGCCCGGTTCCCGAGCCATTCGAGTTGCTGATGGACGAGATGGTCAGACGACTCAAGGCGCCGAAGGAGGCACTCTCCTCGGTTCGCGGCTTTCTCGACGAATCCAAAGAGGCGTCGGAGGAGATCCAGGCCCGGCTCAAGGCGATGTTCACCTCGGCGCGGTCGGGTTGGTTCTCCAACGCGTCCCTTACGCCCATCAACGATCACATCGGGCCCAATCGGCGCTTCACCTGGTTCACATCCGAACTCGACGAGGTCAAGGTCGTCAAGAACCAGTACGGAGGCACGGTCAACGATGTGGTGATCGCCGCAGTCGCCGGCGGGATCCGCTCCTATCTCCATCAGGACCGTGGTGTGGATGTCTGCGAGCTCGACTTCAGGGCGATGGTCCCGGTGTCCATCCGGGGTGATCTACCGACCGCGGAGCTGGGCAATCAGGTGACCATGTGGCTCGTCGATCTCCCCCTCGACACGGCCGATCCGATCGAGCAACTCGAAGCCGTGTCGGCCACGACCTCCCACCTCAAGGAGAGCGATCAGGCGCTCGGCGCAGCGTCGCTCACCCAGAGTGTCGCATGGACCCCGGGGACGCTCCTGTCGGCCGGCGCACGCCTGGCTGCATCGACGGCGCGGCCGTTCAACATGACCATCACCAATGTCCCCGGCCCCCAGATCCCTCTGTATCTCATGGAGGCCAAGATGGTCGCCAACTACCCGATGGTCCCGCTCTGGGTCAATCACGGCGTCGGGGTGGCGCTCTTCTCATACGACGGAAGGCTCAATTGGGGGATCGTCGCCGATTGGGACCTGGTTCCCGATATCGATGTCGTCATGCGGCGGATCGAGGAGGCCATGGCCGCTCTCACTTCCAAGGCGCGTGCCCGTGAGCTCAGGCGTGCCGCGGCCAGGAAGGCTGCCGCGACGCGAAAGGCCAATGCCAGTCGAGGCACCGGAGACGCCCCGGAGTGATCCGTCGTCTCCCGGTCGATTTCGCCGGCGGTCACCCGGGGACCGACAGGTGAGGCGGGTTTCTCTGCTGCTCGCCGTCGCACTGACCGCAGGAGCCTGCGGCAATGCAGCCGTGGTCAGAGAGGCTGAGCCCTTCGAGGGCCGATGGAAGTCCGAAGGCTTCGGGACCTACCTGGTCATCGAAGAGGGTGAGATCCGGATCTATGAGACCACGGACATCTCCTGCGTCCGGGTCGTGTCTGGCTCGGCGCGTGGTGTGTCGGATGTCCTGTCGTTCGAGGGCAAGCGCCTCGTCCTCGACGATACGGGCCGAATCGTCAAGTACGACAAGGTGGACGCCGTTCCCGAGGCGTGCGGTCGGGCGTGGGGGAGCGACGATCCCCAGAGGGCTTTCGACGTGCTGATGGCCAATATCGAAGACCACTACGTGTTCTTCTCCGAGGTCGGGGACACATGGCCGGCCATGCGGCAGGCGGCCGACGATCGTGTGGATTCCACGACGACCGACGCCGAATTGGCGGCTGTCATCACCGACGTCCTCTCCTCCCTGAGGGGTAGGCAGTTGCGCCTGGCCGTCGACGATGTGGAACTGCTTCCGCCTGACGGCACGTGGCCCGCCGGGGTGGGCAACCAGGCGGCAGATCTCCTCGCAGCCGACCAGGCCGCCGGTGTCCGACTCCAGGAGGGCTGGGTCATCGAAGGTCAGGACGGGATCGTGAGTGGTGTCACCACAGCAGGCATCCCGTACATGGCGATCAGGCAACTGGCGGCATTCGATGACGAACAGGGCGAGTCGCCGCGGATACTCGCGGGCATCATCGACGCCTGGCTGGGCATGGCTCAGGATCTGGATGCGCCGGGGGTGATCCTCGATCTGCGGGCTAATCCGGGTGGTCAGGACATCAACGCACTCCTGATCGCCTCCCGGTTCGTGCCGGATGAGAGAGTGGTCTTGACCAGGGAGGTCAGGGTCGAGGGCACCGACCGATTCGTGCCCGCCGGGAGCGCCACGGTTCGCCCGACCATTCAGGGGCCCTACGACGGAGAGGTCGTCGTGCTGATCGGTCCGGGGACGGCCGGGTCGGCGGAAGTGCTGGCACTCGCCGTGCGCGACCTCCCGGGTGTCACGCTGATGGGTGAGCGGACGTCCGGGAGCCTCGCACCCATCCTGGTTCGGGCTCTGCCCAACGGGTGGGCGGTGGGTCTTCCCAATGAGCGTGTGTCAGACATCGACGGCATCGAGTGGGAAGGCATTGGACTGGAACCCGAGGTCGGCGTGACCCTCACCATCGCCGATCTCGAATCGGGCGCCGATCCCGGCCTCGCAACAGCGTAGGCTCTGCTCGGCGGCTGAAGGTGGGCGCCGTCGGGCGTCACCTCACCATGAACTGTCGCCGACGGCGACCAGGTAGCCCTCGAGGGTGCCGACCACTACGATGCCGCTGTCATCGACGGCGGGCGAAGCGAGCACCGAGAACCCTTCGACCGGAGTCCAGTCGCAGAATCCCTCACCGAACGCGTCAGGGAACACACCGTCGGCATCGTGATCGCCGAGGTAGATGGACCACGAGAGTGTTCCGGTGACGGCATCGACCGCATAGAGGCCACCGTCGTGACGCCCGACGATCACGAGGCCATCGTTGACAGCGGGTGACGGCCACTGGGGGAAGCAGAAGGCTCCTGCGGTCACCTCCCACTGCGTCTGGCCCGTCGCCATGTCGATGGCCACGATCCCGTCGAAGTACGGCTCGGCGTACACGAGAAGATCGCCGACTACCGCCGGCGCCGACCGAACGTTGCCCCATTGCGACTTGATGCCGGCGGTGTCGACTGCCTCCCAGTCGAGGCGGCCGGTAGCGGTATCGATGGCGACCATCGCCGGTTCGGGGTAGACGTCATCGCGGACGAGTGTGACGATGAGTCGCCCATCGACCACGGTGGGAGCGGCGTAGATCCGGAACGATGAAGCGTTGGGTGCGTTGGGTGAGATGGTCGTCCGCCAGAGGAGGTTGCCATCCAGATCGACCGCGACGGCATCCCGCTGCTCGCCGATCGCATAGATGATCTCACCATCGGTCGTGGCCCCACCCCGAAGCGCCCCCTCCACGTCGACCACCCAGCGGCGCTCTCCGGTGGCTGCATCCAGTGCCGTCACGGATCCCGATCCGTCACCGACCACCACGAGCGACCCGACGAACAGGGGATTGCCGAACACGGGCACTCCGACGTTGTTGGTCCAGATTTGGTTGCCCGTTGCCGTTTCGATGCCCCACACGGCGCCCTCGTCGCCGACGGCCACCACGATGCCGTCGCTGACGGACACGCCGTTGACGTCGAGCGTCGCCGCGAAGAACCAGTCGGTGTCGCCCGTCAGGACATCGATGGCGTACACCCCATCCGAACCATCTGACTCGAACTGGGCAGAGCCGGCAGAGCCCACGTATACGACACCGTCGGAGATGACGGGATTGTTGAGCCATCCCTGAACGCCGATGTTGGCCGTCCACATGATGGTGGGGTCGGTGATGAGTGGGGCGGAGACGCAACCGGCCCGATCACCCGATCCGTGAAACGTGGGCCACCCGACCACGGCGCTGGGGCAACTGACGCTCTCGGTGACTGCGGGCAGCGTGGTGGTCGTCGATATCGGATAGAGCAAGGACGGGGCTGGCGAGCCGTCGCCCAGGGTGCCTGTTGGAGCGTCGTCGCCGCCGATCAGCCAGATGAGCAGCACCGTGAAGCCTGCGGCGAGGATCAGGGCGGGAAGGATCCAACCGATGCGGGACCCCTCGGACCCGAAGATGTCACGACGGCGAGATCCGCCGAAGAACGTCACGTATTGGCGCCGTTTCATGGCCCTGAAGTGCCTTCTGGAGTGGCTCAGCCGACAGAGTAGAGGCGATCGTGTCGTGCGCCTCGATAGCGCAGGGCCGCCAAGGCGAACCCCACTGCTATCGCGGCGAGCGCGTGCCACAGGGCATGGGGTTGCAACACCGAGCGGGCGGCGCACCAGGCACTCCCCGATCTGCCGAGCGCCCACAAGAGCCCACCGGCTGCCATGGCCCCGGCTGAGATCGCCAGGTAGTGCCGATCGGCGCGGGTGATGAATGCTCCGATCGCAGCGGTGAGGCCCAGCAGCAGCGCGAGTGGCTCCAGCGCGGCAGGCGCGGTGAGCCATATTCCGGCGAGTACCGCACAGAGCCCGGCGCCCGGTGCTGATCGATCGGTGAACACCGATACGGCCAGGGTGCCCGTCACCAATGCCACACCGAGCGCATCCAATCGGGCGGTCGCTTCGCCGGGGGCCGCGTGGAACACGAAGGCGGTAGATCCGGACGCTGCGGCGGCGAGGGCCACGATGTGTGCGGCAGGACGCCGTGCCGTCATTGCGATCCAGATGGCGGCGGCCACCAGTGCCATCGCAGACCAGGCGCTCACCGGTTGGCTCACCCATCCGGGTCCCGGTGCTTCGCAGTCGGGTACCCGGGCGTACGCCGATTCCACCCACCCGGCGGCCGCGGCGGTCACTGCTGCTGCGCCGATCAGGACGACTGCGACCAGGACGAACCGCCGGTTCATGCCGTCCATCGTCGCACGTTGGCCGTGCGCTCTACTCTGGCCCGGTGATCACGAACGCAGAGATCGCCTCGATTCTGTCCGAGTTGGCCCGCCTCACGGTGCTCGAGGACGGGTCACCGCAGTCGTTCAGAGTCCGCGCCTATGAGAAGGCGGCCAGGGCCGTCGAGATCCATGACGAACCGCTGGCCCCGTTGACGGCGGCGCAGATCACCAAGGTGCCGGGTCTCGGCGCGAGCAGCGCAAAGAAGATCCGGGAACTCGCCGACACCGGCCGATTGGCCAAACTCGATTCCCTCCGGGAGACCTTCCCCCCGGCCTTCGTCGAGGTCACCCGGATCCCCGGCGTCGGGCCCAAGACCGCTCTGATGCTCAGGGAGAGCCTCGGGATCGAGTCGGTGGACGACCTCAAGCGGGCAGTCGGCGATCAGGCGCTGCGCGACCTCCCCGGCCTCGGTGCCAAGACGGAGGAGAACATTGCCCGATCCATCGAACGGCTCGGAATCGGGGGCAAGGACCGGCGGACGCCGATCGTCGACGCCATGAGGATCGCCCAGGACATGGTTGCCGCTCTCGAGGCCATGCCGGGCGTCGACCGCGCTGTGCCGATGGGGAGCCTCAGGCGGTTTCGCGAGACCATCGGGGACGTCGACATCATCGCGGTGTCCGAGGGCGGCTCCGGCGCAATCATGGAGTGGTTCACGACCATGTCCACGGTGACCGACGTGGTCGGATTCGGCGCGAAGAAGTCGTCGGTGATCGTCGGAGCGGGCATCCAGGTGGACCTACGTGTGATGACGGCTGCCCAATTCGGTTCGGCATCCATGTACTTCACCGGGTCCAAGGCGCACAACATCCGGTTGCGCCAACTGGCCATGGATCGCGGCTGGATCCTCAACGAGTACGGGTTGTCGGATTCGGCATCGGGTGATCTGATCGCATCGGAGACTGAGGAGGACGTGTACGCGGCTCTTGGTCTGCCATGGATTCCTCCCGAATTGCGCGAGGACACCGGTGAGGTCGAGGCAGCGATTGCAGGATCGCTCCCCGACCTCGTCGACGTCGGGCACCTTCACGGCGATCTGCATGTCCACACGGACCTGTCGGGCGACGGACGCGACTCCATCGAAGCGATGCTGGACGCGGTCGTCGCCCGTGGCCTCACCTATGTGGCGATCACCGATCATGCCGAGGATCTGGTCATCAACGGTGCGTCGCGCGACGAGATGCTGGCGCAGCGTGCCCACATCGATGAGTTGTGCGTCCGCTACCCGGATCTGACAGTTCTTCACGGCGCTGAGCTGAACATCGGCCCCGAAGGGAGCATCGACTACGACCGGGACTTCCTGGCAGGTTTCGACTTCGGCGTGGCCAGCGTTCACAGCCAGTTCGATCTGCCGGCAGATGTGCAGACACAACGGGTCATCACGGCCATGAACAACCCCGCAGTCAATGTGATCGGCCACCTCACCGGCAGGATGATCGGGAGGAGGCCCGGGATCGAGTTGGATGTCGATGCCGTGCTTGCCGCCGCCGTCGAGACCGGCTGCGGCATCGAGATCAACAGCCACCTGCAGCGTCTCGATGCGTCCGCCGATGTGCTGCGACGTGCAGTCGGGAGCGACGTCGTGTTTGTCATCAGCACCGATGCCCATGACACCAGGGAATTGGCCAACTCCATGTGGGGCGTGCGCAATGCCAGGAGGGGCTGGGTCCGGCGAGACCGCGTGGCCAACACCTGGGAGACGGCAGAGTTCCTGGCGTGGGTCGCGTCCAAGCGGGGCCGCTGATCGCGGCCGGGCCTAACCTCGGGGCAGCCCCGGCCCGGAGACGGCGATGGACGAGATATCGCTGAGCGAACTGCTCACATCACCGCTCGATCCTCCACGCCCGCCTCGCGCCTGGGACCCACAGCGCCGCATGCGGATGTGGATGATGGCCGGTGGCGCGGTGATCGCAGTGGTCCTGGTGGTCGTCGTGATCAAGGCGCTCGGCCCGGGCGAGGAACCGGAGGCGCCGCCGCCCCCTGAACCCGTTTCCGCTGTACGGGACAACCCTGCACCTCGATTGCTGGCCAAAATGGTCTTCGACACCGGTGTCGGCCGCGCCGTGATGTTCGGCGGTGAGATCGTGAGCGAACAGTCCTTCCTCGGCGTCAGCAACGAGACATGGCAGTACGAGGCGACCGAACCGGCCTGGTGGCTGCTGCAGTCCAACGAGGTGCCGCCGGGACGTGCCGGGCCTGCGCTGGCTTTCGACGAACAGTCGGGTGTGACCGTGATGTTTGGCGGCGCTGGATCTCGGTACGAACCGTGCTTCGTGGCCAGGTGGTGTGGCGGGTCTCCATTTGGCGACACCTGGAAATTCGACGCCGCTGCCGGGCGATGGACCGAGATGCACCCGACGGAGTCGCCCGCTCCCCGGTCCGGCCATGCCGCGGCCTACGACCCTGCCCACGATGTCGTCGTCGTGTTCGGCGGGGTCGGACTGAACGATGCGGACAGGACACTCGTGCTGTCCGACACATGGCTCTACGACGTGGACTCCGATACCTGGACCGAGGTCACGCAGGACGTGGCGCCTGCCGGTCGGGGCAACCACGCCATGGTCTACGACCCTGATTCGGCCACCGTGCTCATGTGGGGGGGTGTCGGGCCGGGCGTGTCCGTCACCGAGTTGTGGTCGTTCGATGGGAGTTCGTCCACGTGGACGGTGCTGAATCCCGACGCCGGTATCGGGAAGCGGCTCATGGCTACGGCAGTGCATGCAAGCGGGCCGGGAGTGACCGTGATCATGGGCGGGGAAGGCACCCACGAGGAGGGCTCCAGTGAGACGGGATTGGTCTTCAGCGACGAGGTGTTTGCGGTCGACGGGGCAACCCTGGTGGAGCGTCAACGGCATGACCCACCAATCTGGAGGCACTCGGCTGCGTACGACTCCGGGGTCGATCGGATCATCGTCACCTTCCTCGACTCGACGTGGCTGTACGACGCCGAAGCCGACGAGTGGGTGGACGTCACCGAGCAGTCGCGGTCGCTGCTGGGGCGCCAATTCACACCGTGACACCAGCGAGATAGCGGTCGTTCGGCCAGGTTTCTCGGGTCAGTCGAGCGAAGGCGGTCCCCGCCGGATCAGGCTCCTGAGCTTGGGAATGGACGCCCCGCTGACATACACGTGCTCGAGCCACCAGGTCACGCCGACGTCCGCGTAATCCCTGGCCACGGCGGTGTTGGTGTCGAGGTCACCGGTCATCACGCCCCCGTGCACGAAGTCGAACGGGCCGTCCGAGGTTCGCTGCGACCTCACGTAGGCGATCACCTCACCCATCGCCTCAGGTGACATCATCGAATTCAGGCCGGCTCCCGATGCGATGGGAAACACTCCGTCCCAGGCAACCGCCCGGCGGATAGGCTTTCGATTCGGCCACTTGCCCGCAACCCAGATGGGGATGCGCGGCTGCTGCAGTGGCGGGGGCTTGAATGTGATCGGGTCGACGCGGTGATGGCTGCCCTCATACGAGAACTCCTCGCCCGTCCACAGTCCCATCAGGACGGCCAAACCCTCGTCGAGGAGCTCTCCTCTGACCCTGGGGTCTCGCTCGTCGCCGAAACCACCGAACTCCCGGTCGCTCTGACTCCCGATCCCGACACCCAGGATGAGCCTGCCGCCGGAGAGATGATCCAGGGCCACGGTCTCGCGGGCCAGCTTCGATGGCCTCCGTCGAGGCAGCGGAGTGACCATTGGCCCGAAGCGGATGTGTTCTGTCCTGACTGCGATCGCCGCCAGGGCGATCCATGGGTCGGTCACGAGGCTCTGCCCGCCGCCGTGGAGGTGATCCCATACGAAGAAGCCATCCCATCCGGCCGCCTCGCTCTCGCATGCGAGGTCGGCCAGCAGTTGTGGATCACCGAACTTGCCGTAGTTGGGGACATCGATTCCGAATCTCATCTGTGCCACCCGGCTCGCATGGGGCGAGTGTACGGAAGTCACCGATGACGGACTCTCACGCGGGATCGAGTAGCACCACGGGGATCTCGCGCTCGGTCCGCGACTGGTATCCGGAGTATCCGTCGTATGCGGCCAGCGCCTGCGGCCACAATCGGGCACGCTCCTCCGGGTTGGCGGTCCTGGCCGTCATTGCCGATTGCCTGCCATCGACGGTCACATCGATTCCGGGGTTCGCCACGAGGTTGAGATACCAATCAGGGTGGTAGTCGTGCCCTCCGAACGATGCGATCACCACGAGAGCGTCACCATCGCGGAGATAGAGCAGCGGAACCGTCCGCTGCTTGCCCGACTTCCTCCCGGTTGTCGTGAGTAGGAGCATGTCGTTGTCGACGAGGCGCCGTCCGATCCTGCCCCGGGTGAGCCGGTAGCCGGCTGTGTGGAGGAATGACAGGGCGCGGGTCGTGCGGCGGGTGAGATGGCCGTCTGGAGTGCGGAACACGGCGGCGAGTCTCGCAGGTCCGGGGCCCCAAGGGGGCGGACCGGTACGCTGACCTCATGGACGCCTCAGAAAGCCGTATTGCCCTCTATCTCGACTTCGAGAATCTCGCCATCGGAGCACGGGAGGATCTCGGCGGTCACAAGTTCAACTTCAAGCCGATCGCCGACGCCCTCGCCGAGCGCGGGAGGGTGATCGCCCGTCGGGCGTATGCCGACTGGAACATGTTCGAGGAGTTTCGGCGGGACCTGGTCACCCACCAGGTGGAGTTGATCGAGATCCCCCAGCGGATGGGGAACACGGCTCGCAAGAACGCCGCAGACATCAAGATGGCTGTCGATGCGCTGGAGATGGCGTTCGAACGGGAGTACGTCACCACCTTCGTCATAGCGACGGGTGATAGCGATTTCACGCCATTGGTCCACAAGTTGCGCGAGTTGAACAAGAGGGTCGTCGGGATCGGCCTCAAGGACTCGACGTCGGCCCTGCTCCCCCCGGCGTGCGATGAGTTCCTCTTCTACGAGAACCTCGACGGCCTGGACCTGCCCACCACATCGAGCAGGCGCCGCAACGGCCGCCGCAGGGGCGGGCGGGGGCAGGACCAGCCGCAGGTGCAGCCGGAGGTCGAGCCGGCGACCACAGCCGATCTGGTCGACCTCGAGCAGATCGTCACCCAGACCCTGTCGGGGTTGCAGCGCACATCAGATGGTGTCGTCCTGTCGTCATCCCTGAAGCGTGCCCTGCTGCGCAAGGACCCGACCTTCTCCGAAGCCGATTACGGATTCCGCGCCTTCGGCGAACTCCTGTCGACCCTGGGAGCCAGGGAGATCATCGACATCTCGGAGGGCCCTGCCAGGGGCGATCCGGAGATCTCGTTCCCCGAGGACGGTGGGCAGGAAGAGGCCGCCTTCGAACTGCTCGGCCGGGTCGTGGCCGAAGTCGGCAAGGGTGATCCGGTGCCACTTTCCGGTATGAAGGACCAGATGCGCAAGGTCGACTCCTCCTTCTCGGAGAAGGCATTCGGATTCGGCGGCTTCCTCCAGTTCTCCAAAGCCGCAGCCGCCCGCCGCTTCGTCTCGATGGAATGGGACGACGAAGCCGAGGACTACCTCCTGACCCCGTAGGTCAGTTGCCAGTCGTCGGATTCGACCGTCGGGTCACGCCGGGCCTGGTTCTGGTGTTGCCCCCGCGGAGCGGGGGAAACGCGGGTCGGCCTTCTGGGCCGGTCCGCAAAGGGGGGTCAGCCCGCTCGGCTCCTACGACTGATGACTGATGACTGATGACTGACGACTGACGACCGACAACTGACGACCACTCCCCCCAGAAATCCCTCAAGGTCGGGCGCTCCCGTGCCGATACGCAGATCATCGGAAGGGACTCGACTCCCTGAAACCCTCCCGTCTCAGCCCAACCTGCGAGTGGCCGCCCATTTGGGCGGTCGCTTCGCGTTGGAGGTAGCCTCGCTCGATGACTCCAGCCCCACTCGCAATCCTCAGAGCCGTGCCCGACTCGTTTGCGGGAGCAGTGCGGAGTGATCCGTCGTTGGTCATCGACGTCGATGTCGCGCGCGAGCAGCATGCCGCCTACCGGAAGGCCCTCCAGGACGGCGGGTTCCACACGGTGGTCATGCCGTCCGATGAGCGGTACCCGGACTCACCGTTCATCGAGGACCCGTGTGTGGTCCTGGGCCGGCGCGCCCTATTGACGCGGCCCGGCCATCCCGACCGCCGGGGTGAGAGCGACGCGCTCGCCGAACCCCTCGCCAAGTACGCGACCGTGTCGAGGATGTCCGAGCCCGCCACCCTCGACGGCGGTGATGTGCTCCGGGTGGGTAGGACACTGTTCGTCGGCATCAGTGAGCGGAGCAACCGGTCCGGTTTGGGCGCCCTCGGTTCGTTCGGGATGAGTGCCGGTTATCGGGTGGTTCCCGTCAAGCTGCGCGGCGTCCTCCACCTCAAGTCGGCCGTCACGGCTCTCGATGATCACACGGTTCTCGCGTGGACCGCTGCGGTGGACGCGGACGTGTTCGCCGGTCTCACGGTGGTGCCCGCCCCCGGCGATGATCCGCATGCTGCCAATGTCGTCCGGTTGCCGGACGATCGGATTCTGACCGCCCAGGCCTCCGACGAGTTGATCATGCTGCTCGCCTATCAGGGCAAGGCAGTCCTGCAAGTCGACGTGTCTGAGTTCGCAAAGGCCGATGGCGGCCTCACATGCCTGTCGCTGCGGCTGCGGGACGTATTGGTCGATCCTGGTTCTACAGTGGGCACATGACCGACGAACATGCTGAACCCGATTCCGTAGAGCCCATCGTGGAGGCACCCGAACTCGAGGGGTCTTACGCCTCCGCACCCAAACTGATGCGCATCGCATCGATGACGCGAGCGATGCTCGACGAGATCCGTCAACAGAAGGTGGATGAGTCAGGGCGGCGTCGTCTCGTCGAGATCTACAGCCGCTCGATCGAGGAGATCCAGGAAGTCCTGTCGCCCGACCTCAAGGAAGAGCTAGCTGAGATCTTCCTGCCGCTGTCCGAGGAGACGGCGAGTGAGAGCGAGGTCCGGATCGTTCAGGCTCAGTTGGTCGGCTGGTTGGAGGGCCTGTTCGCGGGCATCCAGGCGACTCTGTTCAGCCAACAGGCTGCTGCGACCCAGCAGTTGCAGCAGATGCGGATGAAGGCGATCGAGGCTCCGCCGGAGGCTCACGACGCCCCCGGGCAATACCTCTAGGGCCATGGCGTCGTCTGACGGTTCCCGGGCCGCAAAGGTCAAGCGGCGGCTGAAGACGATCCCGATCATGTACCTGCTGTGGCTGGCGATGACCTTGACGCTGCCCCTCCTGTTCCTGATCGGCCTCTTGGTCGACGCATTCCGATTCGCCTTCCGGAGGGTGCCCTTTGTGGCCGTCAGGGTGATCGCATTCGGCTGGGTGTATCTGACCTTCGAGGCGTTCCTGGTGCCCGTCTTGTTCGGCTGCTGGCTGGTAGCCGGCTTCGGTCGATCACACCGGATGCTGGATAGCTCCTCCTACGTCTTGCAGGCGTGGTGGGCCGGGGCGCTGTTCTGGACGTTCCGCACCCTGTTTGGAGTGGCGTTGGATGTCGAAGGCGATGAGGTTGTGGTACCCGGTCCCATCATCCTCATGCTCCGTCACGCCAGCATCGCGGATGTCCTACTGGCCAATGTGGTCGTGACGCGGGGGAGAGGGATCAAACTCAACTACGTGTTCAAGCGAGAATTGCTGCTCGATCCTGCCATTGACATCGCCGCAAATCGAATGGACAACCACTTCGTCGCCAGGAGCGGCGGCAGCACATCGGAGATCGCTGCCATTCGGGCCCTTTCGGCGGATCTCGACGAGCACCACGGGGTGCTGATCTACCCCGAAGGCACCCGGTTCACTTCCCAGAAGCGACAGCGGGCGGTGGCGCACCTCCAGAAAACTCGGCCAGATCTGGGACGAAGGGCGATGCTGTTTCGCCATGTGCTGCCTCCCCGGCTCGGTGGGCCAATCACCCTGCTCGACCCGCTCACCCCTGCCGACGTGGTGATCGTGTCCCACGTCGGACTCGATGGGGTGGCCGAGGTGAAGGATTTCCTCGGCGGCGCAATGGTCGGGACGACGCTGCGCGTCAGTTTCGAACGATTCGCATGCGACGATGTCCCCGACAACACAGAAGGCAGGATCGCGTGGCTCTTCGACCGGTGGACCGAGGTCGACAATTGGATTCACGAGGCCGGCGGCCATTCGTGACCGGCCGGCCGTTCCGATGAGCCGGGTCACCATGAATGCATCACGGGTCGGCTGGGGTGTGGCAGCGATCCTCATCGTCGGCTTCCTGCTGCTCATGACCCTGGTGCCCGACGAGACGCCCAATTTCGCCAACCTGGTCCCGCTGCGCGAGCACTCCGAGGCGCTGGGCTGTCTCCTGACCGGATGCGACACCGCGGCCGACGCAGCCCGGTTCCTGTTCAAGGACGTTGCGGGCAACGTCGTGGTCTTCATCCCTGTGGGCTTCGTGTTCGCCGGGCTCATGGGAGAGATGCCTCTCCGGCGGCGATTCTGGACGGCGCTCGCCATGGGAGCGGCGCTGAGCCTCTTCATCGAAGCGATCCAGATTGCCATTCCCACGAGGGCGACCGACGTCGACGACCTGCTGTTCAATGCTCTCGGCGCCGCCATCGGGGCGGGACTGTTCGTGTGGTCCCGGAGAGCAAGGCCGTCGCCGCTATGGGCCGGTGATCGTCACTGACTGGATGATGGCGTCCTCGCGGGGCTTGTCCCTGCCGTCGGTGGCGAGTTCGGCGATGGCGTCGACGACTTCGAGGCCGCTGGTGACCTTCCCGAACTTGGTGTACGAGTGGGGGAGGCCGGGGCTGGCGTCGCAGATGAAGAACTGGCTGCCGTTGGTGTTGGGTCCGGCG
>JABMPV010000163.1 GCA_013202595.1 bacterium | reverse complement strand
CTCGGGATGGTCGGCCAGGTAGCGGAGAGTCGCCAGGCCGGCCGCGGTCGCCAGCGGGTTCCCGGCGAGGGTGCCGGCCTGGTATACGGGGCCGGCGGGGGCGATCATCCTGAGCAGGTCGCGCCGTCCGCCGTAGGCGGCGGCCGGGGTGCCTCCGGCGATCACCTTGCCCAGGGCGGTGAGGTCGGGGGTGACGCCGTAGCGGCCCTGGGCGGACTGCGGGCCGACCCGGAAGCCGGTCATCACCTCGTCGAAGATCAGCAGCGCCCCGGCTTCGTCGCACAGACGGCGAAGGCCGTCGAGAAAACCGGCAGCCGGAGGGATGCAGCCCATGTTCCCGGCGACCGGCTCGACGATGATCGCCGCCACGTCATGGTCGAGGTGGGCGGCGACGGATTCGAGGTCGTTGTAGCGGGCCACCCTGGTCGTGGCCACGGTTGATGCTGGGATACCGGGGCTGGTGGGCTCGCCGAACGTGGCCAGCCCGCTCCCTGCCTTGGCCAGGAACGGGTCGGCATGCCCGTGGTAGCACCCCTCGAACTTGACGATGGCATCACGTCCAGTCGCTGCTCGCGCCAGCCGCACCGTGCTCGCGGTCGCCTCGGTGCCGCTGTTGACCATGCGGACCATCTCGATCGAGGGCACCGCGGCGACGACGGCCTCGGCGAGCTCGACCTCGGCATGGGTCGAAATCCCGAAGGAGGTGCCGTTCGATGCCGCCCGCTGCACCACCTCGACCACTTCGGGACGGACGTGCCCGAGGATCTGGGCCCCCCATGAAGCGACGAAGTCGATTAGTTCGTCCCCTTCGGTGGTCACGACCCGGGCGCCCGAGGCCTGGCGACGAATAGGGGCCGGCCGCCGACGGCCCGAAACGCCCGCACCGGCGAGTTGACGCCTCCTGGCATCACGGCTCTGGCTCGCTCGACCCAGGTCATGTCATGACTCCTGCAGCATCGTCGCGGCCTCTGTGGCGAAGTAGGTGAGGATGACGTCGGCGCCGGCTCGAGCGATCCCGATCAACGACTCGGCCATCACCCGATCGCGGTCGATCCAATCCCGCTCCGCGGCGGCCTGGATCATCGAGAACTCACCCGACACCTGGTATGCGGCAATCGGCACGTCGACCAGGCGACGAACCTCGGACACGATGTCGAGGTAGGGCCCGGCGGGCTTGACCATCACCATGTCGGCCCCCTCATCGATGTCGAGCAGGGCCTCCCGCCGCGCCTCGCGCCGGTTGGGCGGATCCATCTGGTACGAGCGCCGATCGCCGAAGGAGGGCGTCGAGCCGGCCGCGTCCCGGAACGGCCCGTAGTACGCCGACGCGTATTTGACGGCGTAGGAGCAGATGGCGATGTTGTCGTGGCCCGCATCGTCGAGTCCGGCCCGCAGCGCCGCGACCCGGCCGTCCATCATGTCGGAGGGGGCCACCACGTCGGCGCCTGCCGCCGCGTAGGCGACCGCAGCCCTGGCCAGGAGCGGAAGCGTGGCGTCGTTGTCGACCGTCTCTCCCGACAGGGGGCCGCAGTGCCCGTGGCTGGTGTACTCGCACAGGCACACGTCGGCCCAGCGGACCAGGGCAGGGACCTCCGCCGCCAGGGCTTCGAGCGCACGCGGCACCGGGCCGTCCGGGTCCCAGGCGGGTGAGCCGATATCGTCCTTCTCATCGGGGATCCCGAACAGGATCACACCGCCCACACCGCGGGTGGCGGCAGCGGCGGCCACCTTCACCGCCCGGTCGACGGAGAGTTGGGCGTGGCCCGGCATCGAGCGGATGGGGCGCTCGACGTCCTCTCCGGCGACGACGAACATCGGCAGCACCAGCTGCGACGGATCGAGCCGGGTCTCGGCGACCATCCGGCGGAGCGCGCCCCGGCGGCGGAGTCTCCGGGGCCTGACGGTGGGGAATCGGCTCACGCCACTACCTCCAGTTGGGTGGCCATGGCCGCGGCCAGGGCGTCGAAATCAGGACGGGGGGAGATGCAATCGACCCGGACTCCCCTGCTCTCGAGGTACCCGGTCGTGGTCGCGCCGATGGCGCCGACCAGGGTGTGCTCCAGGTTCCTCGCCATCAGCCACCCCCGGACCGCCGAGGGGGACCCGAAGGCGACCGCGTCGACCTCGCCGTCATCGGGGGGCAGGGGGACCGCGGCGTAGACCACCGGGGCGGATAGCGACGAAGCTCGTTGTGCGATCCGGTGCAGCGCCGACCGGTCGGTGCCGGCGGAATGGGGAAAAACAACCGCCCTGCCGTCGAGATCGGCCTCGTCTGCCACCTCGTGCAGCCCGCCGGACCCGGTGAACTCGACACTTCCGCCGCGTTCTCGCACCGCGGCCGCGGTGGCGCCGCCCACCGCGATCACCGGCACCGGGGGCGGCTGCCCCTCCGGCCAGAGCACGTCCAGGGCCCGGACCGACCCGAGCAACAGCACGGCGGCCTCACCCACCGATCGGCGAGCGCCGGCGAGCGCCGCCGGCGGCATCGGTTCGATGCGAACGCAGGGGAGGAGGACCGGGTCCAGTCCGGCACGCAGAAAGGGCTCGGAGACCCGCTCGAGTCGGTCGGCGCTCGTAGTGATGCCCACCCGCATCACAGCCCCAGTTCCTTGCGAGCGTCGGCCACGACGGCGTTGGAGCTGTCCCCAACGATCATGGTTCGACGGGGGCCCCGTTCGTCGTCGACGAAGGCGTCGAGGCGAATCGATGCGCCCTCGATGGTCGCCAATGCGCCGAGGGCTGACCGGCAGCCTGCTCCCGTTTCGAACAGGAGCATCCGCTCGGCCTCGGCGAGGATGCGGGTCGTAGGATCGTCGATGGCACGCAGCACGTCGGCCGCCTCGCCGTCCGGGCGGGACTCCACCACGATGACCCCCTGGCCCGGTGCCGGGACCATGGCTTCGATGCCGAGCACCTCGCTGATCGCCCCGGTGAGGTCGAGCCGCTGCAGCCCGGCAACCGCCAGGAGCGCCGCATCGACCTCGCCGCGAGTCACCTTGGCGATGCGGGTGTCCACGTTGCCGCGCAGTTCGCCGGTCCGCAGGTCGGGCCGCAGGATCTTCAGTTGGGCGACACGGCGCGGGCTGCCGGTGCCGACGAGGGCTCCGGGAGCCAGGCCGTCGATCGTGGAGCCGATGATGGCGTCCCACGGGTCTGCCCGTTCCGGGAAGGCGATCGGGACCAGGCCGTCGGGTTGGCCGGTGGGGAGGTCCTTCAGAGAATGCACCGCTGCGTCGGCCCTCCCGTCGAGCAGGGCGGCCTGGACCGATCGTACGAAGGCCCCCATCTCGGTGAGCGCCGCCACCGGCGAGGTCCGGTCGAGGTCACCCGTCGAGTCGATCTCGACCAGCACCACCCTGACCCGGTCCCCGTGAGCCTGCTCCAGGCACCGGCCGACCGACCGTGCCTGGGCGAGCGCCAGTGCCGATCGGCGCGTGGCGAGACGGACCTCAACCGTCACCGTCGACTCCGAAGACTTCGGCGAGGATCGGCGCCGCGGTGGCGCCGTGCTCCGCCGAGCCGAGGAAGGAGAGCGGGCGGTGCAGGACGCGATGGGCGATGGTCTGCGCCAACTGGTGCAGCACGTCGGCATCGGCGGCTCCGCCCTCCAGCCTTCCGGAGAATCGCTCCACCTCTTCTCTGACCGCCCGGTCGGCCTCGGCGAGGATCGCCGTGATGACCGGTCCGACCTGGTGATGGTTGGACAGCTTGGCCCACGCCTCGTCGGCGGCGCGCCCCGCGGTGAGTTCGACAGTCGAGGCATCCGCCGAGACCCGGGCGTGAGCGGCGATATCGTCGACGCTGAGATATCGCAGGCTTCCGTTGCAGTGATCGGGTGTGAAGTCGGGCGGCATGGCGAGGTCGATGAGCAGCAGATCCTCGTCGCGGCGGTCGAGAGACTTCCGCAGGATCTCAGTGCCGAAGAGCTCGCGTTTGGCGGCCGTGGCACTGATCACGACGGGGAACTCCGCGAGCGCCGCCGGTGCTTCGGCCAGGGCGAGGACCTCATCGACCTGGAAGGACACGGCCTCGGGGCGCCGGGCGTAGACGGAGACCTTTGGCGGATTGTCGGCCCGCATCAGGGCCTCGGTCGCCGCCCTGGCCATGGCCCCGGCTCCGAACACCGCGACCCGGTCGGCCCGCTCGGCCATCGCGGCCGCGGCGAGGGCGATCGATCCCCGGCCGACGTGAGGCATCTGCCGGCGTGACATCTTGCCCGTGGCGATGGCGGCCTGGATTGCCTTCTCGAACAAGCCGCCCACCACACCGGCCGACCGGCAGGCATCCAACGCCCCCCGGAACTGGCCCAGCACCTCGGGTTCGCCGATGATGGGGGAGTCGAGCCCGGCCGCCACCCGGAACAGGTGGTGGATCGCGTCGCGATCGGAACGAATGACCCGACTTTCGGGCACCTCCCGGCCCGGGAAGACCAGTTCGAGGACTCGCCCCAGTGCCCGTTCGCATCCCGAGGCCGCGATCTCGATCCGGAGGCATGTGGTGAGCAGAAACGCATCGATGCCCTCCGCCCGGACCCGGTGCAGTGCGGCCGCGAGGTCACGCTCCGAGAGGGCGAATTGGGCACGGGTCTCGGCGGACACCTCCGGGTGGGCCAACGTCGCCGAGGTGAATCGGAACATCGCCCCGTTGTGATCGGCTCGGACCGGCTTGGCTGGCATCCAGCGCCCCTCCTCAAACGTCTCTGATCGGAACCATGGTCGGAGCCGGTGAAACAGCCGAGTCTCGGAATACCGCCCCAACGATCTCGCATTGGTCCCGAACGGGGGACATTCTTACCCGGCACCGTGGTCGACATGGTGTCGATTTCGTTCCGACGCGTCGTCGAGTCATCGCGGAACTCCGGCGGGCTCGGAGAACCCTCTCCGGGATTCCGGGCGGAGCGACTTCGTCGACTACCTTTCCCTCCCGTGACCGCCCGAAACGCACCCGTCGGCGTCCTCCTGATCCAACTGGGGACACCCGACTCGACCTCGGTGCGCGACGTCCGGCGCTATCTGCGCGAGTTCCTTTCAGACCCCCGGGTCATCGACCTCCCGGCGCCGGCTCGCTCGCTGCTCCTCAACGTGGTCATCCTGCCGTTCCGGCCGAGGCGCTCGGCGGAGGCGTACCGGAAGATCTGGACCGAGCGGGGGTCCCCTCTCATCATCCACACCGAGGCGCTTGCCGGCGAGGTCCAGGAGTTGCTGGGGGACGGGTATCGGGTCGCCTTCGGTATGCGCTACCGCGAACCTTCTCTGGCAGGGGCCGTCGACCGCCTGGTGGCGGCCGGGTGCACCCGGATCGTGGCGGCGCCGCTCTTCCCCCAGTATGCGTCGGCCTCGACCGGCTCCGCCCTCGAGGCGCTCCTCGCCGAGGTGGGCGGCCGCATCAACGTGCCGGATGTCACCACGATCGGCTGGTTCTACGACCACCCCGGGTTCGTCGACTCGCTGGCCCGCATCGCCCGCCCGGCCCTGGAGGAGTTCCGCCCCGACCACGTGCTCTTCAGCTACCACGGCCTCCCCGAGTCGCAGATCCGTACCGGTGACCCGTCTGGTGACTGGTGCCTGGTGTCGGGATGCTGCGATGCGGTCCTCGATGTGAACCGTTTCTGTTACCGGGCGCAGAGCCTCGCCACCACCCGGGCCCTGGCGGCCGCGCTCGGTCTCGAGGCTGGGGGGTTCTCGACGACCTTCCAATCGCGGCTCGTCGGGCAGAAATGGATCGAGCCGTATACCGACAGGCGGCTCCCGGAACTGTACGACGAGGGAGTGCGCAGGCTCGCCGTCTTCACCCCCTCGTTCACCGCCGACTGCCTCGAGACCATCGAAGAGATCGGCATCCGAGGCCGGGCACAGTGGGAGGGCCTCGGGGGCGAAGACATGCTGCTCGTCCCATGCGTGAACGCCGACCCGGGGTGGGCG
>JABMPV010000015.1 GCA_013202595.1 bacterium | reverse complement strand
TGGCCTGGAGCACGATATCTCCTGGTTCGGGCACCGGATCCGGCACGACGTGGTGGGGCCAACGATCGAGGCCGACGGGCACTCCCGGAACCAGGTGCTCGCCGTTGCGGACCCGGACCGCCAGTTGGTTGAGGACCCCTGCGGCCGTCGGCGGGTCCACACCGAGGATGAGCAGTTCGGGATGCCCCAACCCGAAGAGGCCGGTGGTGTAGGCGTACGGCGCCTCGTCTGATGCCGAGCCGTCGCAGTCGGGCTCGCAGCAGGTGTCACCGCCCACGTACTGGATGGCCCAGCCGTGGCGGCGGATGGTGTCGGTGAGCCATGCGTCGTGTTGATCGAGCCATGCGGCGGTGTCCATGGGTGCTCCTTGTGATAAGGGGGTTGGAAGGAGTTGTCCTCCTCCCAGAGTCGCTACGGGGGCCGGCCGCTGGTGGTGTAGCGGTGGCCGAGGGGGCCGGTCCACAGGTGGTCTCCATCCGGGAGTGGCCGGTGGGCCCATCCGATCCGGTGGCGGACAGTGATGTGGTGATATCGACAGAGAGAATCGAGACCGGATGCGGCGGTGTGGTGGCTATGGGCCCACGGGGTGCGGTGATCGAGGTCGCACTGGCGGGCCGGCATGCGGCACCCCGGGAAGATGCAGGTGCGGTCTCTCGCTTCGACCCGGCGGCGCTGGGCAGTGGTGGGCCGTCGCCGGGTCGTGCCGTCGAGGAGCGGTGCTCCGGCCCCGGAGTCGGCGACGGTGAAGCGCCACTCGGCTCTCGGATACACCTTGGCTACCTGGCATGCGATGTCGGCGATGACCGGTCCGTACCCGGCCAGGTCGCCCGGGGCATCGGCCAACCCGGCGAGGGTCTCGAGATCGACCCGGAGCTCCACCACACCGCCCTTGCCATCTCTGTGACACCCCGCCAGGAGATCGAGGTACACGTCGGCGCGCCGCTGGTCCATGGTTCGGGAGTCGCCGTCCCGACCCAACTCCCGGGCGAGACGGTCGATACGGCGAGTCACGGATGCCACCCGGTCGGGCGGGAGGTCGACGCCGAGGAGATGAGCCGTGCCGTCGGGGGAGGACTCGGTGACGACCCGCCGGCCGTCGAGGGCATCGAAGTACCGGTCCCGCGCTGCCGATGGATCGGTCTGGATGGCCAGGCGACGGAGACGGGCGGCCAGTTGGCCGGTGGTGAGGGTGGGGGCCACGTCGATGACCGCGTCGACGACCGTGCGCGTCGCGTCTCCATCGAGGTGGTCGGTGCCGTGGACGATGACCCGGGCCCTTGGCCGGTCGATGGCGCCAGAGGCGAGAGACTCCCAGACACGGGGGAGTCGGTGGCGGAGCCTGACGGCGAGGTCCAACTCGTCGTCCGCACTCCGGCGGGTGAGCCGCAGGGCCGTGCCGATCTCGGTTGCGGCGGCCGGCCATGACAGTTCAGGATCGCCGGGGAACTCGGTGGTCTCCATGTGGTCGCTGATCGCCGCCATGGCCGCGTACACCCCGGCCTGCAGGTGGGAGGCCTGGCGCTGTAGCGCCCGGAGCACCACCACCCGATCATGGCCCGGGATCCGGTCGACGTCGATGGAAGCCAGGAATCCGCCGAGGGCGGGTCCGGGAGGCATCTCGTCGAGGTGGGCGGGGATCGACCCCACTGTCACGCTATCGAACATGTGTTCGATTGTACGAGCCGGGTGTGACAGGATTGAGGGCAACGGGTGAGGATCGCCGCGGTGGGGTGACGACCCTCAAATACACACCCTTCGGGCGATAGCCCTCTGGGGCACTCGATGGCACCGTCCCTCACTGTGCGATCGCGGTCGTGCCGTATGGCGCAGGTGACGTGCGGGGAGTGCCTCAGTTGGTTCGTCCCCGGGTCGATCTGCATTGGCTAGGTTCATGAGGTGATATGTACCCGATCCGAGGGAAGGGTCCTACGGGGGGTACTGACGGTCGCTATCACCCTCACCCTGGCTGCGTGTGGTGGTGGGGGCAGCATCGATCCGGCGGAGATCACCGCTGATCTGCCGGTGGTGGATGGCTCCACTTCGACGGCTCCGATGCGGAGCCTGCTGGTGTGCGGTCTTCTCGACACTGCCTGCGAATGGAGCGAGACCGTTGGGGGAATACACAGGGTCGTGGTCCCCTCCGATAGCGAATCCCCCGAGGCCGACCTGATCCGGGACCATGTACCGACATCCGGCACTCATGGTTCCTATGAGAGCCTGATCACCGGGGACTCAGACCTCATCATCGTGGCTCGCGAGCCATCTGATGAGGAGAAGGAGGCCGCCAAGGCAGCCGGCGTCGGGTTGGTGATCCGGCCGGTGGCCCGCGATGCTTTCGTGTTCCTCACCAACACCGCCAATCCGGTCGGAAGCCTTACGCTCGCAGAGGTTCGGAGCATCTACTCCGGTGAGATCACCGAGTGGTCCGTTGTTGGGGGACCCGCCGGAGCAATCCAACCCTTCCAGCGCGACCCAACTTCGGGAAGCCAGGAGTTGATGCTTCGCCTAGTGATGAGGGACGCGCCGATCATCGAGGCGCTCGATATGTTGAGGCTGTTCTCGATGATGGGCCCCTTCAATGCCTTGGTGGAGAACACGCAGGGGATCGGGTACTCCGTCTACTACTACGCAGCGTTCATGCAGCCTTACGACACGGTCGGGATGATTGCCGTCGACGGTGTGCTTCCCACCGCCGAGTCGATCGCAGACGGCTCCTACCCGCTCATCTCCGACGTGTTCGCTGTAATGCGCTGGGGGGAAGGCGGCTCCACCAGGGCGCTGATGGACTGGTTGGGGACCGAGGACGGGCAGGCTGCCATTGCCAGTACCGGCTACGTCCCGCTCCTGACGTGGACCCGGTTTTGGTTGTCGGTTTCAGGTCGCTGAATTGTTGAGTGTCTGCCAGATCTGGGCGACCTCGGTGGGGGTACGGTATCTCAGGCCCGAGTGGGGCCGACGGTGCCGGATCCGCTGCAGCGTTCTTGGACCCGCCGCCGAGCCGCTTCATCAGGATGTGCTCGGTGATCCCGTTCGGGTATCCGTCAAAGACGCCGATGGGTCGGTATCCGAGCTTCTCGTAGAACCCGGGCGCCTGGAAAGAGAACGTCCATGTCTGCGAAGCGATGCATCCGGTCTCTCTGCCGATGCGCTCTACCTCCAACAGGACTCGTCATCCCAGCCCGTGATCACGGAACGCGTCGTTGACCCAGAAGACCTCCAGAAATATCACGTTGAGCTTGGTGCTGACGTTGATGCCGCCCACCACAACGCCATCCGGGTTGGCGGCAATCACGTTGAAAGCGACGCCGGGGTCGTCGAAGCGGCCGCCGGTTTCTGCCATGTTGTGGCGGACCAGTCGTTCCTCGATGGCAGCGAGTTCCTTGCTCGTCAGGTCGTCGGTGATCGAACAGCCTGAGGCTCGCGAGGAACTCATGTGCGACTCCCTTTTCATCACTCTGATGATTCTGCCTGAGATTCCGCGGCCCCGGGGTGACGTCGACAAAGCACACCCCTCAAAGGGGAGGCCAGGAATCCTGGGGCTGACTTCAGACTCAGCGACTTCAGGGGAAGTTATCGTTGAGCGGCGTCCTCTCGATGGGAGGTGGTTGGGTTGGCAAGTCGGCTGGAGTTCGGTCTGGTACTCCCGATGCTCGAGGAACCGCATTCGGGCGAGAAGCCACCGTGGGCCGAAATCAAGGCTTTGGCCCAGCGTGCAGAGTCGATTGGGTTCGATGCTGTGTGGACTGCCGACGCATTGCTGTGGCGGTTCCCGAACTGGCCCGGTCCCCGTGGGTGGTGGGAATGCGTGTCGACAACCGGGGCGGTGGCGGCAAGCACCTCGACGATCACAGTTGGGAC
>JABMPV010000162.1 GCA_013202595.1 bacterium | reverse complement strand
TCGACCTGCTCGAAGGCCTCGACCCCTCCGGGTGGGACGCCCCCACGGGGAGCGCCGGATGGAGTGTCCACGACGTCGCCGCGCATCTCGGCCATCTCGAGGGATTCCTCCAAGGGTTCCCCCAGCCGGAGACGCCGGACGGCTTCGACCGCAGCGACCTCTCACCACTCGACGCCATCACCGGAGAGGGCGTGGCGGCCAGGCGCTCATGGAGCCATGCCGAGGTTCTCGATGAGATCCGCGACGCGTCGAGTCAGACCATGGAGACCCTCGATCGACTCGACGAGGCCGGATGGACCGTCCCCACCCTGTCGCCCGTCGGCATGATTGCGAGGAGCCATGCCCAGGACCTCCGCCTGGCCGATCTGTGGGTGCACCTCAACGACATGCGGTTTGGCCTCGGCCTCCCGCTGACCCCTGACACCGAGCCGCTGGCGGCGGCGGCGGCCATCGCCCGAGCCGTCCGACTCACGCCATGGGGATCGGTGAAGCGGGCCGGACTCGTCGACGGCTCGACGATCGGCCTCCAACTGAGCGGCCCCTCCGGATTCGAGGGTGTGCTCGCCGTCGCAGACGGAAGGGGATCACTCGTTCCCGGGCCCGCCGACATGCCCGACAGGGTCGCCGGACCGGGCCTCGCGTTCCTGATGGCGGCCGGGGGCCGCGCCGAGATGATCGACGCGGCGGGTGGGCTCGACGTCTCCGGGCCGGCCGCCGGGCAACTCATCGCCCGATACCGGATCTTCGAGTGACCTCGAAGCCGGAGTCCGGCCGGGACCACGACGGTGTCACCTTCCGCGGAACCGACCTCGCCGGGTCGCGGCTGCAGGGCTCCGTCTTCATGGAGTGCCGATTCGAGGCCTGCTCGTTCGGTGAGACGGAGTTCATGGACTGCCGGTTCGTCGAGTGCACCTTCGTGGACACCGATCTGGCCTCGGCTTCGTTCGCGGGATCCTCCTTCAGAGCCGTGACATTCGAGCGTTGCCGCATGACCGGGGTCGATTGGGCGACCGCTGCATGGCCCGGGCACCCGCTCCCGGGCGACATCGGCTTCGAGGAGTGCACACTCGACATGTCGTCGGTTCTCGGTGCACCACTCGCCGGAACGAGCTTCGATCGATGCTCGGCCAGGGAGACAGACTTCTCCGGTGCAGACCTGAGCGGTTCATCGTTCGCCGGCACGGATCTCACCGGAGCGGTCTTCAGGGGCACCGATCTGCGTGGAGCCGACCTCCGGACCGCCCGCGGGTATTCGATCGATGTCACCCACAACCGGGTCGCCGGGATGAGGGTGGCGCTTCCCGAGGCGATGAGCCTCCTCGACGGATTGGGGATCGACGTGGACGAAGGGCCCGAACAGGCTGAGGACCGGGCCGCATCGCAGCCAGGAGACCGCCCCCGGATCGTGTTCCTGTGCGTCCACAACGCAGGCCGCTCCCAGATGGCCGCAGGATTCGCCCGGCACCTCGGTGGAGATCTGGTGGAAGTCTTCTCGGGAGGCAGCGACCCGGCCGCCGCCGTCAACCAGTCCGCCGTCGATGCCATGGCCGAGGCAGGCGTCGACCTCGGATCTGCTCAACCACAGAAGTGGACCGACGAGATCGTCTCGGCCGCCGACGTGGTGATCACCATGGGCTGCGGAGACACCTGCCCGGTATTTCCCGGCGTCCGGTACGAGGATTGGCCGCTCGACGACCCCGAGGGTCTCGGAGTCGAGGCGGTGCGCCCAATCCGCGATGAGATCCGCACCCGGGTGGAGGACCTCCTGGTGCGGCTCGGCGCCGCGCCGGCCGGCTGAGGGGCTTCTCCGCCGCCACACATCGACCGCAACCAGGGCCGACCGGCCCTGCCGGGCTCCGCCTCCGCGTGATGCAATGGGATCCTGCGACGGGGAGCCACCGATGACCACGCCCACCGATCTCCACCTCTCCGCGAGAGCGCGCTCGCTGATCGAGTCGGCGCCCCGCCACGAGTACATCCTCGAGCACTATGAGCGGGTGGCAGACTCCCACCACCCCGTGGACAACCCCGGTGGGTACATCGGCCTCGCAGTCGCAGAGAACAAACTGGTGTGGAGCCTGCTCGAGCCGAAGCTCACCGACCGGCGCGAGGTGCCGGCTGAGGCCGTGTGTTACGACGCCATGATCGGATCGCTCGACTTCCGGACACGGATCGGCCGCTTCCTCGAGCGCACGTTCATCGGACGGCCGGTGGCTCCAGAGCACATCGCAGTCCTCGGAGGTGCGGGGAGCGTTCTGGAGTTGCTGTTCTTCATGCTGGCCGACTCCGGCGATGGCGTGCTCGTGCCCACCCCCTCCTACGCAGGCTTCTGGTCGGACCTCGAGACGCGCGACGAACTCTCGATCATCCCCGTCCACCC
>JABMPV010000161.1 GCA_013202595.1 bacterium | reverse complement strand
GACCTGACCTCGTCCTTGAACAGGTCACGCAGCGGTTCGATCAGATCGAACTGCATGTCATCGGGCAGGCCGCCGACGTTGTGATGGCTCTTGATCTTCGCCGCGTCCTTCGTCCCCGACTCGATGATGTCGGGATAGAGCGTCCCCTGGACCAGGAACCTGGCGTCGGACAGACCGGCAGCGACCTCCTCGAACACCCTGATGAACGTCTCCCCGATGATCTTCCGCTTGCGCTCCGGATCGGTGACACCCTCGAGAGCGCCGATAAACCGATCGGCGGCATCGACATGGATGAGATCGATCTCAAAGGTCCTGCGGAAGGTCTCGTCCACCTGCTCGGGCTCACCCGCCCGCAGCAGCCCGTGGTCGATGAACACGCAGGTCAACTGGTCACCAATGGCCTCATGGACGAGAGCGGCCGCAACGGAGGAGTCCACTCCGCCCGACAATCCGCAGATGACCCGCTCGGTTCCCACCGTGTCCCGCACTGTGGCGATGGCCTGCTCGATTATCGAGTGGCGGGTCCAGGTGGGTCGCGCCCCGCACACGTCGTAGAGGAAGTGCTCGAGTACCTCCTGGCCGCGGGGGGTGTGGGCGACCTCTGGGTGGAACTGGACCCCGCACAGGCCCCGGTCGAGATCCTCCATGGCTGCAACGGGCGACGATGCCGTCGAAGCGGTGACCCTGAATCCCGGGGGCGCCTTCACGACGGCATCCCGATGGCTCATCCACACCGCCTGCTGATCGGGCAGGCCGCCGAACAGAGCCGCTCCCGGCTCGACGGTGAGATCGGTGCGCCCGAACTCGGCGGAGTCGGTCCTGGCGACGTCTCCGCCGAGAGCGTGAGCGAGCACCTGGTGGCCGTAACAGATGCCGAGGATCGGAATCCCCAGTTCGACGATCGCCCGGTCGAGGGCGTAGGCGTCCTCGGCGTACACCGAGGCGGGGCCACCGGAGAGGATGATTCCCTCCGGCGCCATCGCTGCGATCTCGGCCGCAGAGATGTCGCGAGGGACGATCTCGCTGAACACGCGAGCCTCGCGAACGCGCCGGGCGATGAGTTGGGCGTACTGGGCGCCGAAGTCGACGACCAGAACTCGTTCGGTCCCGGCCTCGGCCATCAGCCCATGCCGACCTGTTGTGAACGCTGCAGCGCCTTACCCTCGCTCTGGATGGCCGGGGCCACCATGACCTCGGCCTTCTGGAATTCCTTCACATTCGCGTAGCCGGTGGTCGCCATCGACACCTGCAGGGCGCCGAAGAGGTTGCGGCGGCCGTCGTTCTCATGCGCGGGCCCCACGAGGATCTCCTCCAGCGAGCCGAGCACGCCGGTCTCCACCCTGGCTCCTCTGGGAAGCGTCGGATGGAAGGTGGCCATCCCCCAGTGCATGCCCTTTCCGGGCGCCTCGGAAGCCGACGCGATGGGCGAGCCGAGCATCACTGCATCGGCTCCACATGCGATCGCCTTGGCGACGTCGCCGCCGGTACGCATCCCGCCGTCTGCAATCACCTGGACGTAGCGACCCGTCTCATCGAGGTATCTGATCCGTGCGCCGGCTGCATCGGCAATCGCCGTCGCCTGGGGGACGCCGACACCGAGGACTCCCCTGGTGGTGCATGCCGCACCAGGTCCGACTCCGACGAGCACCCCGACGGCGCCGGTCCGCATCAAGTGCAGAGCGGTGCTGTACGAAGCGCAGCCACCGACGATCACGGGAAGGTCGAAGTGGGCGATGAACTCCTTGAGGTTCAGCGGCTCCTCACGAGTCGACACGTGCTCGGCCGACACCACGGTGCCCTGGATCACGAGGAGGTCGAGTTTCGCCTGCAATGCGATCTCCGCATACTCAGCCGTGCGCTGAGGGGTGACACTGGCTGCCGTGACGATCCCGGCGGCACGCATGTCCTCGATCCGCTTGCCGATCAGTATCGGATCGACCGGGACGCTGTAGATCTCTTGCATCCGCCTGGTGGCCTCACCATGCGGCAGGGAGGCGATCTCCTCGAAGTGCGGGACCGGGTCCTCGTACCGGGTCCACAGACCCTCGAGATTGAGCACGGCCAGGCCGCCGAGGCGCCCGATTGCGATCGCGGTGTCGGGGCTGACGCCCGAGTCCATGGCTGAGGCCATCATCGGCAGATCGAAGTGATAGGCGTCGATGTCCCACGAGATGTCGACATCGTCGGGGTCGCGCGTCCTGCGGCTGGGAACGATGGCGATGTCGTCGAACCCCCAGGCCCTCCGACCACTCTTGCCAATGCCGATGTCGATCTCCACCCGGTCTCCTGATCGCTGGGGAGCGCAGGGTACCAGTGGCCGAAACCGCCTGGAACGGCGACTCCTGACGCTCAGCCGGTGAGCCCGACCCTTCTCCGCACCCTCTGCTGGAAGCCCTCCGCCCTGGTCCTGGCATCGAGGGCCCCCCGCTGCATCAGGCGGGCGACTTCGCCGTCCTCGAGTTCGCCGTAGGCGCGCCGGATCGGAGCGAGATCCTCGATCACGGCCTCCGCCACGACCTCCTTGAAGGTGCCGTAACCAGAGTCGCCGTATTCGGCCTCGATCTCGGCCATGCTCATGCCGGAGAACAGGGAGAGCATCTCCATGAGGTTGGACACACCCGGCTTGGTCTCCCAGTCGAGTCTGATGCCCGACCCGGAATCGGTCACGGCCCGCTTGATCCGCTTGCGGATCACATCGGCGTCGTCGAGGACGAGGATCCTGCTCTCTTCGTTCTCATCCGATTTGGACATCTTCGAGGTCGGATCCTGGAGCGACATGATCCGGGCCCCCGTCTCAGGGATGATGGGCTCGGGAATGGGAAACTCCTCGCCGTAGCGGTGGTTGAAGCGCTCGGCGAGATCACGGGTCAGTTCGAGGTGCTGCTTCTGGTCGTCGCCGACCGGCACGGCATCGGCCCGGTACAGCAGGATGTCCGCCGCCATGAGCACCGGATACGAGTAGAGGCCGAGGTTGGACCCGGCCCTGTCGGCCTTGTCCTTGAACTGGGTCATCCGATTGAGTTGGCCCGTTCCCGTGATCGACCCGAGGATCCACGCCAGTTCGGTGTGCTGGGGCACCTGGCTCTGGTAGTAGAACAGGGACCGCTCGGGGTCGACACCGGCGGCGATCAGCACCTTGGCCGCGTCTATCCGGTCCTGGTTGAAGCTGGCCGGGTCGAGCGGAACCGTGATGGCGTGGAGATCGACTACGCAGTAGATGCAGTCGTACTCCTCCTGGAGCGCGACCCAGTTGCGCAGCGCACCGAGGTAGTTGCCGACGTGCACGTTGCCCGTCGGCTGCAGCCCGGAAAAGACTGTCTTGCGTTCCATGTGCGTCCTCCAAAAGAGAAACGCCGGTGTTCGAGCCACCGGCGTCGACATCCGTCACACGATTGGAAGTAGTGCGGGGCCGACGCCCTTTGGGAAAGCATCCGGCACCACCCATGGCTTCAATCAGTCCTCGGGCATCTTTCGCTGAGAGAGCGCGGCACGAGGGTGCCGAGTCGGGCGCGGATGAGACCAGAGCACAGGTGCCGAGTCGGGCGTGGATGAGAGGCGGAGCAAAGGCGCGTATGCATGCTGGTCGTCCGGATGTGAGAGAGGAGGAGCTCTGTGGGAGATCGAGGCGGGCACGGCCCGTCGTGCCAAGAGTGCTCGCGCCGCTAGCATGTGAAAGAGAGAGAGTGAACTTTG
>JABMPV010000160.1 GCA_013202595.1 bacterium | reverse complement strand
GGCCTGGTCGACGACGGGTACACGGCCATCGGCATGGACCACTTCGCGCTGCCGGACGACGAGTTGGCCGTCGCCTTCGAGGAGGGGACGCTCAGCCGCAACTTCATGGGCTACACGACCAAGAAGGGGACCGAGGTCGTTGCACTGGGCACCTCGGGCATCTCCGATGTCGCCGGGTCCTACGCCCAGAACCACAAGCGGCTGAACTCCTATTACCAGTCGGTGGACGCCGGGGAACTCCCCATCGAACGCGGGCTCCGTCTGGGTCCCGACGACCGGCTTCGCCGTCATGTGATCACCGAACTGATGTGCAACGGCGCGCTGCGCCCCGGCCCGGTCGAGGCAGAGTTCGGTATCGACTTCGGGGACTACTTCGCACCGGAGATGCGCGAGCTCGCCGCACCCGACGGATTGGCCGACCAGGGGATGATCACCATCGGCGACGAGGGGATCCTCGCTACCGATCTCGGTCGGGTCTTCATTCGCAACGTGGCAATGGTGTTCGACGCCCACCTCAAGAAGAAGCGCGGCGACGCCAACCCCGTGTTCTCGAGAACCGTGTGACAGGAGGTCGACTAGTGACGGACGTGATTGTGGTCGGTGGAGGCCTGGGTGGCCTGCTGATGGGAGCCGAATTGAAGCGGCGGGGAGCCCACCCCGTCGTGCTCGAGGCGTCGGGGAAACCGGGTGGGGTGGCCCGCACCGTGCGCGACGCCGGGTTCCTCCTCGAGCCCGCAGCCGGATCCGTGCTCCTCCCGAACCCGGACCTGACTCCGATCTTCGAGGCGGCGGCGGCGGTGTTCGATCCGGCGTTGGAGGGAGCGCGCACCCGATTCGTCTACGACAGAGGGGTGCTCTTCGAGATCCCGGAGTCGCCCAGGTTCCTCTTCACCCGTCTCGTCTCCTGGCGAGCCAAGCTGCGAGCCGCCCGGGAGCCGTGGACCGGGGCACCGCCTCCCGGGGGCGAGGAGTCGCTGCTCGACTTTTTCACCCGCCGGTTCGGGGCCGATGTCGGCCAGATCGGAGCCAACCTGATGGCCCACGGCGTGTTCGCCGGAAACCCGGAGGCGCTGTCGATCCAGGCGGCCTTCCCCAAAATGGTGGCGCTTGAGGCCGAGGCGGGAAGCGTCGTGCGCGGGGCCATGAGACGCCGCAAGTCGCGTCCGAAGGGGACACGGCGCGCCTCGGTCCACGTGGCCCACGACGGGATGACCGGGCTGGCGGCGACCCTCGCCGCCTACCTCGGGGACGGCTTCCGCGCCGACAGCCCGGTCACGGACGTGGCACGCGACGGCAAGCGCTGGAGGGTGACGGTCGATGGAGGCGGCCACCTCGGCACCGATGCCGTGGTCGTGGCTCTCGTGCCGGGGGGGGCGGCGAAGATCGTCCCCGATCCGCTCGCCGCCCTGCTCGGGGATCGCCCGACCGCCCCGGTCGCGGTGGTGGGCATCGGCGGGCCGTCCGATGGGCTCCGGCTTCCCACCGGGTTCGGCGCCCTCGCTGGGCCCGATGCCGGCATCCGTGCCCTGGGAATCCTCTTCGAGTCGCAGTACGCCGGCGGGCGGGCCCCAGTGGGCCACGAACTCACCAAGGGCATCTACGGGGGCGCCGCCGATCCGGAGGTCATGGGTCTCGGCGACGAAGAGATCGTGGCCCTGATGGTTCGGGAGTTGACAGAAGTGACCGGGAGCCCGGTTCGGCCCTCGTGGACCCGGGTGGTGCGGTCGTCGATCCCGCAGTACCCGATCGGGCATGCTGCGTGGATGCAGAGGGTCGACGCCGGACTGGCGGCGCTGCCCGGCCTCCACCTGTGCGGATGGGGATACCGGGGCATCGGCCTGTCGAGCCTGGGCAGTGAAGCGGTGCGAATCGGGTCGGCGCTCGACGATTGGGAAGGCCGATGACCCGACACACCGCCGGCCGCCTTCTGATCGCAGCCGGGGTGCTCGTCTGGCTCGGATTCGCGGTGGCGTGGCTGGCGGGCGCCCATCCCGACGCCGGACGCTTCGTGCCCTTCCATCTCGCCGGGGTGATCCCCGGCACCGTCCTGACCCGATGGAGGCGGCGTGGCCCGGAGAACGGCTGACGGAACACCCGGCCCGGCCGCCGGCGGGCGACTCCTGCGCCCGATGTTCCTGGTCGCCGGCCTCCTGAGCCTCTCCCTCGGTGTGGCCGGGATCGTCCTCCCGCTGGTGCCGACCACACCGCTCATCCTGCTCTCGGGGTACTGCTTCGCCCGGTCTTCGCCGCGGCTCCACGCCTGGCTGGTTGGGCATCGGAGGTTCGGACGCTACATCGGTGACTTCGAGTCGGGGCGGGGGATACCCCGCCGGGCCAAGATCCTGGCCATCGTGCTGTCCACCGCCGCGTTCGCCTACGGCTTCACCCTCGTTGCCGGGAACCTCGTCGCAGTCGTCGTGCTCGCCATCGTGGCTTTGGTCGCCCTGGTCACGATCGCGCGGGTGCCCGCGTATGTGCCGCCCCGGTGAGAGGAGGCTTGAGGGCGGTGCCGGGTCTCACCCGTGACGACCTCGCCTTCCTCCGCGACTGGATCGGGACTCTGGAACCGAAACCGACCAGGAAGTAGGGAAGCCTCGTCGGGATTCAGCATCGAGGTCTACCTCTAGCGCTCCACGACCCGGAAGAGGCGGCCACACGCCGGGCAGGTGATGGTCTGAGACAGTCTGCCCGCCGCCGATTCGCCGCAGAACGGGCAATGGCGGAGAGCTTCGGCGGGGGAGTCGTCGACTGCTCTCGCCAGGATCGGCACCGCAGCGGTGGCCGCGGCCAGGAGAACGAAGGCGATACCCAGGATCCTGCCCCACTCCCTGGCAGGTCGATCCCAGACGGCAGCTATCAAGATGGACGCGCAGATGAATGCGAGCAGGTAGGCGGCCCGCCGGATCGGCCGGTATTTGTCTGCGAGGACCACTCCCGACAGCAGCGAGACGAGTGCCACTGCGGTTGCGACGATCACCAGTGACACTCCGAAGCGCCACAACCAGTCGATGCCGGAGGTCTCCCAAACCGCAGCGATCAGGAAGGTGAAGCCTGCCACCGATGAGGCGATCCCTGTGATCGGGATGACCCACAGCCGCCCGTGGGTCCGTGCACCGGTCGTCGCCAAACCCAGCGCCGCTGCGCCCGTCACGAAAAGCGAGGTGGCCAGAATCTTGCCCTGGGTTTCGCCGAAGTCGCCGAGCAGGGTCGACACACCCATGGCGGCGTTCACTCCGATTGCGATGAGGAGGATCCTTCGAAACCACGTTGGCATTCCTCCAGCATGGCATCACCGGCGACATGTGTGAAGACCAGGGCGTAATGCCGGGGACTTGAAGAGCAAGTCGATCTGGAGCGTGGCCGGGCCGAACGACCACCGTCGTGCGTACGAATCGGTGCCGAATCCGTGCCGGACGTATCAGCAGGCTATGAGCGTCTCGGCGCTGCAGGTGTCGGCTCCCGGCCCGCCGTCGGCGAGGTCGATGCCGGCGTTGCCTTCCAGCGAGTCGGTCCCGCCATTGCCGCGCAGCGTGTCATCGTCGCCCTGGCCTTTGATGGTGTCGTTGCCATTGCCGCCGCGCACGACGTCGTTGCCCGACCCGCCGAAGAGAGTGTCTCCGCGTTCCACTTCTGCTGTGCCGAATGCAGCCCACCTGATGGCCACCTGGACGGAGTACTGGGTTCCCGCGGTTGCCGGCCACCCGGCGAACTCACGAACCGTGTACCCCTGGGCGGCATTGCATTCGACTTCGACGAGGCCGCCGAAACCGGAGCCGTCCTGGCGGTAGACCGCCAAGACGATGTTGGCCCCGTCATCGCTACCCGCCAGGGTTACGACGTCGTTGGAGGAGGCCGGCGTGAAGGTGTACCAGATGGAGCCGTCGAAGGTGGCCCCGGGGTTTCCCCTCTCGATGCACGTGGGAGTCGGCTCACTCGCCTCGGTCGTCGCACCGATCACGTCGATCGAGTCGGTGATTGGCGGCGTCCCCGTCAGGGCCGTCGCGGATGCGGAGGCGTCGTTGCCCGGCACGGCGTGCGCCGGGCCGGCCGGAGCGAGGGCGAGCAGGGCGCCCACCACAGCGATGGTGAGGGCGGCGGCCAACGGTCGGCGCGAAGTCACCGTCACGTGTCTCTTCCTCCAGGTCGTGTGGAGCGGGATTGAACCCGCCGCGGGCCCCTGAGTCAACTGATTCGTGCGCTGCCACCATCTATCGTGCGCTCGATGATCCCGACCGCAGACCACCTGGCGAACCTCGAAGCGCTGTTTCGCTCTGCACCCATTGCGACGGCCATGGGCATGTCGTTCTCCTACGACGACGAGCATCGGGCCGTGTTCGACCTGCCGAGGAACCCCGACTTCGATCACGCGATGGGCGACGTCCACGGTGGTGCCATCGCCACCCTCATCGACAACGCCGCATGGTTCACGGCAGCCGCTCACTACGAGACCTGGCTGGTGACCGTCGAGTTGACGATCCGGTTGCTGGAGCCACCCGCGCAGCCCCATCTGACGGCGATCGGCCGTCTCGAAAAGGCGGGGAAGCGCATTGCGGTCGCCTCGGCCGAGGTCTTCAGCACCGATGGGCGCCTGGTGGCTATCGGGACGGGAACGTTCACCCCGACCGGTCGGCGGTACGACGCCTGATCTGCAGTACCCGCCGGCTCAGCCTTCGGCGCCGGCTTCACCCGGGTACTGAGTGTGGAGGATCGGCGAGACCTGATCACCCGGCCGGCAGATACCCGAGGGAATCCCGGAGTTGCGGCGGGTCCTCCCGGCGATGGCCTTGAAGACCGGACCGCTCTTGGCCTCGTCGCAGGCGATGCACGGGTTGAGGGTCCCGTCGGGGAGCTGGTGGGGTTGGTCGAGGTTGGCGAGGCAGTGGACGAGGCAGACGTCCTTGGTGTGCGCGCTGTTGAAGGCCCAGATCTGGGCGCATGGCTCGGTGAACCCGAGATCGGTGATGCAGGAGAGCGTCGCTTGGGGGTCACCGCCGAGGCCGAGCAGCGCACACTCTCTGACGGGGCCGCCGAGATCCGGGGTGGACAGGTAGACGGAGAGATCCTGCAGCGACGAACACTGCCCGCACGCTCTCGTGTGGGTGATTGTGCCGCCGGCTGCTTCGGCCGCGGTGGGGTTGGCGAAGGTGGCCAGCCGATACGAGCCCTCACCGTCTCCCGGCAGGACGGCGCAGGCGCCGGAGGTGTCGACGGGGACCAGTGTGACGTCGTCGTAGGGGCTCGCAGGCAGCAGGCCCGGCGGATCCAGCAGGGTCCTCGAGCGATGCGCCTCGATCTGCGCTGGTTCGTAGGTCGGCGGGATGAACGGCTCGGAGTCGCGGCAGACCAGTTCAGGCCGACAGACGTCCGAGTCGAGGCCGGTGGTTTCCGTCGGCGCTCCGAAGAGAGCGGTGCACGTGCCGGTGTCCACCTGCCCGAATGCGATGGCGGTGTCTGTCGGTGCCACCGAGCCAGTGGTCACCGAGCCGGTAGTCGCCGAGTCGCCGCCGCTGCACGCGGTGGTCCCCAGTGCGACGACGATGAGCAGGGAGACGGTACGGGTCTTCACAACTCCATCATGCTGGCACAGGGGGATTCCCTCTGAGGTGATGCCGGACGCCGGACGTCGATTAGTACACCCCACCGAGTTTGGTGTGATCCCATGTGATCACCCGGTCGGGGATCACGGTGACGGCCGTGTTCTTGGAGGCGAACCGCCCGAAAGCGGCCTCCAGTGCCTCGGGATCCAACTCGACCGGCTCATCGCTCACCATCGCATACTTGGCGGCGAGGCGCCCGTAGATCTCGAGGACGCGGCCGGGATCGGTGTCCAGTTGCGCCGTCCCTCTGATCATCACGCCCTGCAGTTCGGCGTACGCCTCCCCGTCCTCGACCAGCAGCGTGACCCGCTGGTCGCGCTGCAGGTTGACGATCTTCTGGGACTTGGTGAAGGAGCGGAAGACGATGTTCCCCTCCTCGACGATGTACCACATGGGCGCGACGTGAGGCCATCCGTCGGGTCCGAGGGTGGCCACCTCCACTGTCGCGTGACTGGCGAGGAACGCCTGAACCTCGTCGGGGCTCATGGTGATCGGCTTGCGGGCCACTGCGTCTCCTGGTTGGGGGACTCCGACGCTACCGGAATCGATAGCAGATCGAATGCGCTGAGAGCGCCCGCAAATAGGTCGCGGGTCCTATCACCCATTGGCTTGCCGCAAGCCGAAATGTGATCCCGGGGCGAACCTATTTGCGCGCGCTCTGATTACAGTGCCTATGGCACGTCGTGGTGTACGGCCGACCCGAGTGGCGGGCGATGCACAGGATCACGACGAGCAGGCGACGGACGCGCAGGTTCCCCCAACCCGATTGGGTGGGGAGAAGGGAGATTTGATGCGCGATCAGATAACCGGCCCGGCGATTCGAGCCCTGAAGGGCGGCCCCGGGATCCGGATGGTCACTGCGTACGACTGCCCGACGGCGAAGATCGCCGATGCGGCCGGCGCCGACATCATCCTTGTGGGAGATTCGGTGTCGAATGTCGTCCTGGGTCGTGCTTCGACCCTCCAGGTGTCGATGGACGAGATGGTCCATCACACACGAGCGGTGACGGCCGCCTCACCCTGCGCCCTCGTTGTCGGTGACATGCCGTGGCTGTCCTATCACGTGTCCATCGAGGACACGGTCCGCAACGCCGGCCGCTTTGTCCGCGAGGGCGGCGCCGGTGCGGTGAAACTCGAAGGCGGTCACAAACGCCTCCCGATGATCGAAGCAGTTCTTGACGCCGAGATCCCCGTGATGGGCCACCTCGGCCTGACTCCGCAGTCGGTGCACACCATGGGTGGCTACCGGGTGCAGGGGAAGGGGGTCGAGACGGCCAGGGAGTTGCTGGCCGATGCCAGGGCTCTCGATGAGGCCGGAGTGTTCGCCATCGTCCTCGAAGGCGTGCCCGATGTGCTCGCTCAACTGGTCACCAAGCAGGTGTCGGCTCCCACCATTGGAATCGGTGCGGGAGCGAAGGTGGATGGACAGGTCCTGGTGTTCCACGACGTGCTCGGGTTGCACGACGGGGACCTGCCGAAGTTCGTGCGCCAGTACGCCGACCTCCGTGGTGTTGCGATCTCGGCACTCGAGGCGTTCTTCTCCGACGTTCAGTCGGGCGAGTTCCCTTCCGAGGACGAGACCTATCACATGCCCGATGGTGTGATCGAGGCGCTCCTGGAGGACGGGCCGTCAGACGTGTAGTCGCCGTCGTCGTCCTCACGCTGGCTCTGACGGCGTGTGGGACATACGTGCCCGAGTCGCTGGCGGGATTCCCGACCGCCGACATAGAGGTCGGCGGTCGCGGCTGGCTGGTAGCCGTCGCCGACACCCCCGGCGCCCGCTCCCGGGGCCTCAGGGGAGTAGACGATCTCGGAGACCTGGACGGGATGCTCTTCGAGTGGGACGACGATTCGGAGTCCTCGTTCACGATGCGAGACACCCTGATCCCGCTGGACATCGCCTTCTTCACCGTCGACGGCCAACTGGTCTCACAATCGTCCCTGATCCCGTGCGCCACGGCGGCATGTCCCTCGCATCGGGCGGCGGGACCGTATCGATTCGCCCTCGAGACCCGGGCCGGCGGGTTCGATGGGATGGACCCATTGACGCTCGCCGTCCCGTGGATAGCGGTTCTGCGGACCCGCTGACCGATTACACCGATCGGCTCGCCCCGGAAGAGGCCAGCGACCTATCAGCATGTCCCTAAGCGTGTGATTCGCGGACTTCCGCGCGTGGTGATGTCCGGGGTACACTCACCACCTTCCCCGACCTGCCCCGAGAGGGGTCACCCGTCAGACACGGGTGTCCGAAGGAGGTGGAGCGCATCGTGCGCGCCTACGAGTTGATGACGATCTTCCGGCCCGAGTTGGCCGAAGCAGACGTTCGTAATGAGGTAACCACTCTCGAGACGGCCCTCACCGATCGAGGGGCGACCATCAAGTCGTCCGATTTCTGGGGCAAGCGCCGCTTCGCCTATGAGATCAATCACATCCACGAGGGGTACTACTCGGTGATGACGTTCGACAGTGAGAAAGACGCAGTCGACGATCTCGACCGCGCCCTCGGTCTCCTCGACCACGTCGTGAGGCACAAGTTCTTCCGACCCGAGTGACAAAACGTGTCTCACCCTGTCCGCACACTGGGGCAGGTGAGATCACCGTCGGGTCCCCCCGGCACATCCACACCACTACACGAGATCAACAGAGCAGCCCAGCGAAGGGATTGAGATGGTCGCCAACAGCGTGACACTCATCGGCAATCTGGTCGAAGACCCGGAACTCCGCTTCACCCCATCAGGTGTCGCCATGGCCAAGGTTCGATTCGCCGTCAATCGGCGATATCAGCGCGGAGGCGAATGGGAAGAGGAGACCTCGTTCTTCGGGGGCACCCTCTGGCGCGATCATGCGGAGAACGCCGCGGAGTCCCTGCAAAAGGGCGCGCGGGTCATCGTCACCGGCCGATTGGAGCAGCGCACCTGGGAGACCCAGGATGGTGATAAGCGCTCCGTGGTCGAGATCGCCATCGACGAGATGGGTCCGTCCCTGAGATGGGCGACCGCTTCGGTCACTCGTTCACCTCGGGCGGGCGATTCGTTCGGGGGGGGCGGGGGTGGTGGTGGCGGAGGAGGAACCCCCTCCCACGCACCGGGACCTGTTGCTCCCAAGACCGATTACGGCCCGGACGAGGCCCCGTTCTAGACCAAGACTTTCCCCCAGGAGGATTTCAAATATGCCACGAGGTGGCGAAAAGCCAAAGCGCAGGCGTCGCGAAGAGAAGCCCGGTCGCAGGGTCAAGAAGAAGGTCTGCTTCTTCTGTGCCCAGAAACAGGACCATGTCGACTACAAAGACGTGGCCCTGCTTCGCAAGTTCGTTTCCGACCGCGCCAAGATCCGCTCGTCCCGCGTGACGGGCAATTGCGTGCAGCATCAGCGCAAGGTCGCCCTTGCCATCAAGAATGCACGTGAGATGGCGCTGCTCGCCTATACGAACACGACCAAATGAAGCTCATCCTCACCGCCGACGTCCCCGATCTCGGGCACGAGGGCGATGTCGTAGACGTCGCCGATGGGTACGCACGCAACTATCTCATCCCGCGGTCGCTGGGTGTCCAAGCCACGACAGGCGCCATGCAGGGCGCAGAGAAGGTCAGGAAGGTCCGCCTGGAGTCCCTGCGCAAAGAGCGCGGCGCCGCAGAGGCGATGGCCCAGACCCTGGTCGGCTCCCGCGTGGTCGTTGCCGCCAGAGCAGCCGACGAGGGTCGTCTGTTCGGCTCCATCGGCTCACGTGACGTTGCTGCTGCGATCGAGAAGTACACAGGGGTCGCCGTCGATCACAACTTCATCGTGCTGCCTCAGCCGATCAAGGAGATCGGGCTCCACGAGGTCGTCGTCAAGCCACATCCCGAGGTCGAGTTCAGTCTCACTCTCGATGTGATCCCCGCGTGATCTCGTGACGGCCCAACTCGAGGGCTCGCGTTCCGGTGGAGTGACCACTCCGCCTCACAATCTCGAGGCTGAGGAATCGGTTCTCGGGGCGGTGATGCTGTCGGCAGACGCGGCCAACCTGGCCCTCGAGAAACTGCAGGCGGACGACTTCTATCGCCCGGCCCATCAGCTGATCTTCGAAGCCATCGTCGCATTGTTCGATGGCAACGAACCGATCGACGCCGTCACCGTCTCCGACTGGCTGCGCCGCACCAACACGCTCGAACGAGTAGGCGGCATGGCGTATCTGTCTGGGCTCCTGAATGCGGTCCCGACGACGGCGAATATCGAGTACTACGCAGAGATCGTCGAGGAGGCGGCATCGCGGCGCCGACTGATGCACGCCGGCGCCAAGGTCACGGGGTTCGCCCTCAAGACCGAAGAGCCCATCGAGGACGTACTCGACGCCGCCGAAGCTGCGGTGTTCGCAGTTGCCGAGAAGTCGGTGGGCGAGGGCCTTGCTCCGGTCGGGCCGATGCTGCAGGCCGCTCTGGAGCGCATCGAGGAGATGGGGGCCCGGGGCGACGACATCACGGGCCTGTCCACCGGCTTCCGTGATCTCGATCGCATGCTGGCCGGTCTCCAGCCGGCCAATCTCGTGGTGGTGGCCGCCCGTCCCAGCATGGGGAAGAGTTCGCTCGCTCTCAACATCGCCCAGCACGCCGCAGAGAAGCAGGAGCCGGTCGCCTTCTTCACCCTGGAGATGAGTCGGGAAGAGGTGGTCCAGCGTCTGCTGTCGACCATGGCGGCCGTCGACAGCCACAAGCTGCGAACCGGGCAGATGGGTCCCGAGTTGTGGAAGCGGGTCGTCAAGGAGACCGGCAAGCTCTACACGATGCCGATCTTCGTGGACGACTCAGCCGATCTGACGGTCACGGCGATCAGGGCCAAGTGCCGGCGTATGTCGCGCAAGCACGGCCTTTCCCTCGTCGTTGTCGACTATCTCCAGTTGATGTCGGCGACCGGGCGGTCCGACAACCGCCAGCAGGAGATCGCAGACATCAGCAGGGCGCTCAAGAACCTCGCTCGCGAGTTACGCGTGCCGGTCATTGCCGTCTCGCAGCTCAACAGGGCCCTCGAGCAGAGAGAGAACAAGCGCCCTCGCCTCGGCGACCTGCGCGAGTCGGGCGCCATCGAACAGGACGCCGACATCGTGATGTTCATCTACCGCGATGAGTACTACAACCCCGGCAGCGATCAGCCGGGTGCCGCAGAGATCGCCATCGCCAAGCATCGTGCCGGAGCGACGGGCACTGTGATGATGAACTACGCCGCGGAGTTCACCTCTTTCCGCAACTACACCTCGTCGTCGAACGTCTAGTGCTCTGGCCAGGAACGTTGGCGATGTTCAGGGCGAGGCAGGGGCGTCATCCGGCAAGGACGCAGGACGTGGACGCACTTCACCGTGCGTCGAGGACGAGGACACAGCCGGGG
>JABMPV010000159.1 GCA_013202595.1 bacterium | reverse complement strand
GTTGGAGGCGATGAGCGAACGGCAGGTCTCCGCCGACGGCCAGACCCATCCGCTGCCGCGGCCCTTCATGGTCATCGCCACCCAGAACCCGATCGAGCACGAGGGAACCTATCCCCTACCGGAGGCGCAGTTGGACCGCTTCATGATGCGCCTCGTCATGGGCTACCCGTCGCGTGCCAAGGAACTCGAGATCCTCGAGACCCACGGGATCACCTCGAGCTACGACGACCTGACCGCGGTCGTGAGCGCCGAGGACGTCAAGCGGATGGTCGAGATCGCCAGGCGGATCTACGTGTCCGATCCGGTCCGCGAGTACATCGTGGACGCCGTCGAGGCCACGAGAGAGGATCCCGACCTCCTGCTCGGCGCCTCTCCCCGGGCCACACTGTTCCTGCAGCGCGGTGCAAGAACCCACGCAGCGGTCGCCGGGCGTCACTACGTCACTCCCGATGACGTGAAGGTCATCCTGCGGCCCATCCTCACCCACCGCCTCATCCTCCGGCCCGAAGCCCAGATGCGCGGCGCTTCCCTCGACGACATCGTCGAGGGCATCGCTGCCGGCGTCCCCGTTCCCGGGACCAGGGTCGGCGCCTGATGCCGTCGGTTCGCGGCTGGGCAGCCCTCGGGGTGTCCTCCGCGCTGTTTGGGCTCTGGGCTGCCTTCGGTGAATTGGAACTGCTTGCGACCGGGGTGTTCCTGCTCGCAGCGGTCCTCATCGGCATGGCCTTCGTGCGCTTCGCCGGCCCGACGGCCGAGGTCGGCCGTCACATCTTCCCGTCGCAGGTGCATGCCGGTGACACTGTCACCGTCGAGGTGGACATCCGCTCCGATCGGTCCATCCGCAATGTCACCGTCGAAGACACGGTCCACGGTCTCGGTGTGGCGCGCTTCGCTGCGGCCGGGACCACGCCGGGCAGGCCACTCCAGGCCCGCTACGAAGTCCTGTGTCGCACCAGGGGCGTGTTCCCGGTAGGACCGGCCGTCGTCGCGGTCAGCGACCCGTTGGGCCTGACAGAGCGCAGGGTCGAGACCGGGTCGACCGACCGGCTCACGGTGTTTCCCAGGGTCGAACGCCTCGCGGGATTCCCCGCCGTTCGCGGTCATGATGCCGCGGTCCAATCGACTCGCCCCACGTTCACCCCTCATGGCGGTGAGGACTTCTTCACGCTCAGGGAGTATCAAGTCGGCGACGACCTGAGGAAGGTCCATTGGCCATCGTCGGCCAAGCGTGGCTCCCTCATGATCAAACAATTGGAGATCCCCTGGCAGGCCAGGGCACTCGTGCTTCTCGACCTCCGGGCGGGTAGATACCCCATCGACGACGCCTTCGAGCATGCAGTGCGCGGCGCGGCATCGGTGGTCACCCACCTCTACCAGGGCGGGTTCTCGCCCGAACTGTGGGCCGGCGAGCGGGCGCCGGGTCTTCGCTCGGGAGGCCGCTACACCCAGGCGATGGAACTGCTCGCCACGGTGCAGACCAAGGACCACATGGATCTGCGCAACTCGGTTGCCCGATTGCGACGCAGCGGAGTGGGCGGTGGCGCACTGGTCATCATCACGGGCATCCCCGACGAGGGTGTCGTCGCCGCTTACCGGGCCCTCGCCCGCGACTTCACCAGGACCATCGTGATGGCGGTCTCTGATCAGGTCGCCGACTCGATGGCGATGTTCCAGCGAGCCGGTGCAGTCACGGTCGCCAACGGGCCAGAGGTTCCCTGGGCACCGGCGTGGAGAACGGCAATGGAGCTTTCATGGTCTATCGCCTCAGCTGGATAGCCGGCATCGCCGGCATCGTGTTTGCGCTCCTGCGCCTGGAGCGCCTGCTGCGCTCGTCCATCGAGGGACTCCCGTGGGAGGTCGTGCTGATCGCAGCCGCCATCCTGGGTGGGGCCATCACCTGGGCTGCAATCTCCTACCGCCTCTCGTCATGGGTGGCCGTCGCCATCAATCTCGTTGCCATGGTCTTCGCCGTGGTGCGGATCGCGGTCCCGGGGACCACATGGTTCGTGTTCCCGACCCTCCAGTCGTTCTCCGAGCTTCGCTTCGAGTTGGAGTTCGCCCGCGACGTCATCAGGACCGGAGTGGCTCCCGTGATCCCGCTGTCGGGTGTCATAGCGGTCCTCGCAGTGGTGTTCTGGGCGCTCGGCGCCCTGCTCGCCTGGTCGATGCTCCGGGACCGGCCCTACGTCGGGGCGTTGGCTCCACTGGTGGTGTACCTCCAGTTCGCCACCATGGACAGAGTCCCCTCCGGTGGGTGGACCATCGCCTTCCTGGTGATCCTGGCGCTCTCGCTGGTTGCGGTGGCCTTCGACATGCGGCGACGCGGCACCGGGCTCCTGACGTCGGGATCCAGCCGACTGGCTGTGGTCAGGACCGTGCCTGCCCTTGCAGGGCTCACCCTGGCTGCGATCCTCCTCGTGACCGCCATCGGCACCAACGCCGTGGCAGGGCTGATCCCCCGCTCGGGGCTACTGGCCTGGCGTTCGTCGTCTGGCCTGACCGGCGAGTACTACGGGAGCGTCTCGTACAACCCGTTCGTCGGCATCCAGCAGGACCTGGTCTCTCAGACCAACGTGCCGGTATTCGTCGCCGAGATCGAGGGCGACGTCGATCCCTCAGACGTCTACTGGCGGCTCCTCACACTCGACACCTACAACGGCGACCGGTGGTTCGCCGACAATCCCGAAGTGACCAGCCCAGAAGAACTCGCGGTCTTCGAGTCACCCGATTCCTCGTTCGATGGCCCCACCGGCACCGTCACCCAGAACATCACCATCCTCGCCCTCCAGATGGACTGGCTGCCTGCCGCCTACGCCCCGCAGGAGATGGAGGCCCCCAACCGGGCCGTCGACAGAGGATTCCGTGTCAAGGAAGACGACGCATCCATCCGTTTCGATGCTCTCACCTACCGGGGCATGGCGTACTCGGTGGTCTCAGAGATCCCCCAACCCGATCTCGACGTGTTGAGCCGCGACGCCGACGGCACCATCTCACAGATCTTCGGCGCAGCAGCCGACGAAGGTGACTTCGAGTCATCGACGGAGGCCTTCGAGATGCCCGAGCCGCGGGAACTCAAGGACGAAGAGCGATTCCTCGCCCTCCCCGAGGAACTCTCGCCGGCCATCGGCGCCCTCGCCATCGAGCAGACCCGGGGCCTCTCCACCGACTTCGAGAAGGGCATCGCACTCGAGAACTTCTTTCGCACCCCGGGAACTTTCCGCTACGACACCGACATCGAACCGGGCCACGGCGCGGAGAATCTCGCCGACTGGCTGCTCGTCGAGGACAGCCCCAACTACCGCACCGGCTACTGCGAGAACTTCAGCACGGCCATGTCGGTGATGGCCCGGGAGTTGGGGATCCCCAGCCGGGTGGTGCTCGGATTCACACCGGGCCAGGTGCTCGACGACGGAAGAGTGGTGGTGCGAGATCGCAACGCCCACGCCTGGGTGGAGCTGTGGATGCCCACCCAGGGATGGGTTCGGTTCGACCCGACACCGCGCGGTGACGGCGTCAATCCGTCGACCATCGAAGACCTCCCGTTCGATGTTGCCGCCTACCTCGAGATCCCCGAGCCGGACAGCGCGATCTTCGAGCCCAATGACAGCGGCGGGCCGATCCTCCCGTTCATCGATGAAGAACTCCGGGATATCCCCCGCTTCGCCGGCGGCGGCGCGGACGACACCATCCCCGCCCCCAGCATCCCCTCGTGGGTGTTCCTGGGGGCCGGCAGCCTCGTTCTGTTGTTCGGTCTGCTGCCTGCCGTCAAGTGGTTCAGACGGCGGAGACGGATTGCTCGCCTCGAGCGCGGCGACATCTCGGCTGCCTGGCTCGAGATCGTGGATCGGCTCGACGATCTAGGCGACGGCCCAGACCCCACACTCACGCCCGCAGAGTTCGCCGGTTCGTTCGACACGGCCATGAAGCCGCTGGCCGAGGCATACGGATCCAGCCTCTACGGGCCTCCCGGTGAGCCCGACCACAAGACCGTCATGATCGCCTCGAGGTCCTTCGACGACACCGAGGACCGGATCCCGGGCCGCTACTCGATCTGGCACCGCCTGGGCTCCCGATACCGGCTCCGCTCCGTCACACCCGCCTGGTGGACCAGGTGGCGCAACCGCAAGATGTAGCGGCCCTCACACCTCCTTGGGCAACCGACCGACCAGATCGAACACCCACCGCATGGCCCTGTGGGCACCATCGGATGTCTCCCCGTACATGAGCGGGCAACCCGAAGGAATCACGGACAATCCTGCGTCCCTGCCGATCTCCACTGCCCTCTCCGAATAGGACCCTCCCCCCGGCCCCCTGTGGATCCACACAAATCTGACGCCGGCCTCGGCACACCTGCTCATCATCTGCTCTGTGACCTCTGGAGTCGTCGCCAGGACCACCGCTTCGACGCCGCCGGGGATCGAGGCCAGATCGGGATACGACCTGTCGCCCTCGACCTCTTCTGCATTCGGATTGACCGCGAAGACCTCGTACCCCCGCTCCCGGAGTCGCTGATACACGACGTTCCCCCCATGACCGCCATCGGTGCGCGACACACCGGCTACGGCGATGCGCTTCTGGGCCAGGAACTCCGCTGCCGCTTCCTTCATCGTTGCCATTGCCACTCCACGCTGGGCAGTCTCGGAGCAGCATGGACGCGACCGGGCCGCCCGGCCAGAGGCGGGCGGCCCGGATGTCATGGGTCGAATGTCGGTCAGTCGCCCGGGATGCCCGCCCCCGCGTCTTCTGCCTCCGCAGGCTGTGGCTCGGCCGGCGGCGACTTCGGTGGCGAAGAAGGTGTCTGCTTGCGACGGCGCCAGTACCAGATCGCCGCGAGTGCCAGCGGCACCCACAAGAACGGGATGGCGACGCCTGCGAGCACCACGATCAGCCCGAACAGCCCCTGCAGAGTCTCCCACGCGCCGGAGAGGGCGTCGCCGAAACCGGGCAGCGAAGTGTCCTCTTCGACCATGTACAGCAACTCCTCGCCTTCGACCACCTGCAGCTCGATCCTCAACGCCTGATCGTTGACGCCGACCGCCGTGCCAACCACAGTCGGCTCGGTGCGGACGGGGTAGTCGGCTTCGATCTCGAGAGCCAAGATCATCCGTTCATCCGGTTCGAGCGGCACGGTGGCATCCCCGGTCACGACGATGAAGTCGGCGGGTCGAGCGCCGAGTTGCCGATTTCTCATCGCGATCTCGGTCAGTCGGGTCCTACCGGTGTTGGTCAGCTCGTAGCACAGCGTGACCGGGTCACCCTCGTCGACCACGACGTCGTCTGCGCCGGGGCACCCCAATCCCCCGTCATGACCGAAGTAGGCGGTCTCGACCATCTCGATCACGGCCGTCGGTCTGGGATTCTCCGCTTCGCTCAGCACGATGACGATGGTTGCCAGCGACACGGCGTCCTCGAGCGTCCTCAGTTGGCCGCGCAAGAGTTCGAGATCGGTTTCGCGGCGCAGCAACTCCTGTTCGAGCGTCGCCACGCCCTCGAGATCGGTGGCCGCTTCGAGGAAGGTCCGGAGCCGCTCCACACTGGCCGCAGCGGTGATGATGCGGCTCTCGATGTCGACGACCCGATCGGTCACGTCGTCGGCGTAGACGGTTTAGCTGATCAGGGTGCCGATGCCGCTGAGCCGGTGCAAGGCTTCTTCAAAATCCTGAGGCCTCACCTTGATCGTGAGCACCGAACGCGCCTCGCCCCCGGTCGTAGTCTCCTGTCCGAAGAGGAGACCACCCAAACCCTGAATGGCGAGTTTCACCTGTTCCCCGGCCACGAGCACGTCCTCGACCTCGACGACGAGGTTGGCCGTGTAGATGATCGATCGGCCAAAGTCGGCCGGGTCGAGTGTGTCAATCACCGTCGCAGCGTCGGTCGTGGCGGCGCCATCGTTGCCGACGCTCTCCGAAGCACTCCGGTCGGCGTCGGATCCTGAGGCAACGGTCGTTACAGATGCGGCACTCGTGGTCACAGGTGCGCCCGTAGTGACCGCCCCGGTCGCGTTGAACGTCGTGTTCGCAGCGTCGTCGTCACCGCAGGCTGCGGTCACCAGTCCCAGCGTCAGGAGTGCAATGGCAATACGAATCGAGATCTTCATCTGAAGCCTCCGAGAGTCCTAATGGGATTCAGACGGCTCAGACGGGATGATCGGTTCCCGTCCCCGGCCGCGCCGAAAGACACAAGTCACCGTGTTGAGACTATCGATGTGGCGAGCGGTCAGCCCTGGGCAGCCTCTGAGGAGATGTCTTCTTCGACCCGCTGCAGCATCTCGAGGAACTGGTCACGGTCGAGTTCGAAACGCGAGATGTCTTCTTCGACCTCACGGGCGATCTCGTCGATGGCCACGAAGAAGGCCATCTGGCCTTCGCGCAATGCGTCGATCAATTCGCCTTCATCGTGAGCGACCCGGAAGATGCTCTGGCCGTCGGTGACGAGGCTGATCTCGGAGAGATGCGTGTCCATGTCGGCTGTGCGCCTGAGGTAGTCCCACGCCCTGCGAACTCGCTGGACCGACATGCCGTTGTCGAGGAGGCTCCGAACCACGCGCAGCGCGACGAGGTCACGGAACGAGTAGAGGCGCCGACGTCCGGGGCGGCCGCCCGTCGCCTGAACGGAGGGACGGACCAGATCTACCTTGTCCCAGTACCTGAGCTGATGGGGCGTACACCCGGTCAAACGGCAGGACTGCTGCGCAGTGAACGCCTCCAATTCCCGATCCTCCAAGACTCTCGAGGTCCCTCGGCTCACCATGAGCCCTGTCTTCCCCCCACCCGGTCGACGGATACTAGCCGCCGTCGCGCCACCGCCGCTTGGCTCGATCAAACCACTGCGAAGGTGGTGTCATCCCCACTCCAGCCCTCTGCTTGAGAATCGCCACGATCCATGCAACGGAGACCACCATGACCACGAAACCCACGAGGGCGATGATGGTCGAGCTGGTGAAGAACGCCAGCATCAGCGCTACGCCGACGACGAGCGACAGAACCGCCCACTTGAGGTGACGCGACGACAGCGATGCGATGGTCGCGGTGCGAACCGTCTCTGCGAGCTTCGGGTCCTCTTGATAGAACTGGCGCTCTATCTCCTCGAGGATCTTCTGCTCTCTGTCGTCGAGCGGCATGGGATCTCCAGCGGCAATGGACCACGGAGTATACCCGTCGGCCCCATTTGCCGGGAGAGGTGAAATCCTACGAATCCTGGCATTTCGGCGGGTCGACCAGCCGGGCGGGCCCAACCGACCCATCTCCGAAACGGTCGCGTACCTTGGCGACCGCATCGTCGACCTCTGACCAGCCGGGGCCGCCGATGTCGAGCTGCTTGGGCGCATCGATCGGCTCCAGGCCGGTCATGCCGACGCCGAGCAGCCGGATCGGCCGGTCCCCGACTCCCGACCTCTCGAGCAGTCGCTTGCCTGCCTCGAACAGGTCGTGCGCGGACGAGGTCGCCGACCCCGTCTCGCTGCGGGTCAGCGTGTCGAAATCGGCCAGCCTCACCTTGAGCGTCACCGTGGTGCCCGCCATCCCCGCCGACCGAAGCCTCCTCGACAGCAGATCGGCGTGTTTGAGCAGTTCTCGTTCGAGGACGGCGGGATCGTCGATGTCGGTCTCGTAGGTCTGCTCCACCGAGATCGACTTCGCTCCCCCACCCGACACCACGGGCCGGGGATCGTGCGCTGCGGCGAGGTCGGAGAGCATGGCCCCCATCGTGGGCCCGAGCCGGCGACGCAGGGTATCGAGTGGGAACGAGGCCAGATCGCCGATGGTCACGATCCCCAACTCTTCCAGACGGGCCCGGGTCGCCTGTCCGACGTGCCACAACTCCCCGACGTCCTTGGGGTGCAGGAACGCCGTCTCCGTCCCGGCACGGACGATGAACATGCCGTCGGGTTTGGCTTCCTCGCTGGCGAGTTTTGCGATCAGCTTCGATGTGGCGATGCCGACCGAAGCGGGAAGGCCGGTCGCCTCCTTGATGGCCGAGCGAAGCGAGGACCCGACATCTTCGACCGAGTCGTAGTGCAGCCTGAGCCCTGAGATGTCGAGGAACGCCTCATCGACGGAGAGTTGCTCGACGAGTGGCGTGAAGGTCTCGATCACCTCGAAGACCTCCCGTGAGGCGTCCCGATAGGCGGAGTGGTCCGGAGGAATGAATCTGGCTGAGGGTGCCTGCCGCCTGGCATGAGCGGTCGGCATGGCAGAACGCACGCCGCGGCGCCTCGCCTCGTACGAAGCCGAGGCCACCACTCCCCTCGGCCCGATGCCTCCGACGATGACGGGAACACCCCGCAGCGACGGGTCACGGCGGCGCTCGACCTCCACGAAAAAGGCGTCCATATCGAAATGGAGCACGCACTCGGCGAACGATCCGACCACACACTCACGGTACCTGCCGCGGTGAGCCTGCCACCTACACTTCCCGCCGTGCTCGAACGCCTGCTCCTCGTCCGTCATGGCGAGGTATTCAACCCCGACCACGTGGTCTACGCCGATCTGGCAGGCTTCGGTCTGAGCGATGCCGGCAAGGCTCAGGCCTCCGAGACCGCCGCCCACCTGCGACCCATCGCCGCCGCTCTGCTCCTGGCGTCACCCATCAGGCGAGCGATCGAGACCTCCCTCCCCATCTCTGCGGCGCTCGGCCTGCCCATCACCACGGACGATCGGCTCTACGAGTGGCGATTGGGGACACGATGGGCGCCCGCAGCGTGGGACGATCTTCCCACGCTGTTTCCCGGCGAGGTGGAGGCATACCTCGATCATCCGGACGACCTCCCCTTCGCACCCGAGAGCATCTCGGAGGTCGCCGATCGGTTTGCCTCGGCGGTCGTGGCAACGGGCGAACTGTTCCCCGGCGGTACAGCCGTGATGGTGTCGCACCAGGACCCGGTCCAGGCGGCCCGCCTCCGATTGACAGGCCGGCCGATGTCTGAACTCGCCATCGACAAGCCCGACCACGGTTCTGTAATCGATCTGATCGCCGCCGACGGCCGATGGATCGAGGCCTCGATATGGCATCCCGCGACACGCGGCGAGGGTTTTCCCCCGGCCACTGCAACACAGCCCTAGACTGCTCGCCGCACAGGCAGGAGGAGTCAGAAACTCGTGCGTCGCATCATCGGCCTAGTGGCCGTTCTCAGCATCACAGTCGCAGCGTGCGCCAGCGGACCGTCGGACGCGGTGGCGGAACGCAACGAAGCGCCGCCGACCACTACGACCACAGAACCGCCGCCCGAGGGCGTCATCGTCGTGCTGATCGAGAATGGCAAGTTCACGCCGTCCAATCTCGAATTGGCGCTCGAAGAATTCTGGCTCGTCACGTGGGAGAACATGGATCCGCCGCGTGAGTACTCCATCATCTCGCGGGACAAGAAGGAAGACGGCTCGCCGCTGTTCGAGAGCCCACTGCTGCTTCCGGGCGATTCCTGGCAGTTCGACTTCAGCACCGTCGAGCCCGACCTGTACCGCTACAACACCTTCATCGGCAACCAGCGAATCCCCGGTCTGGTCGACACGCGACCCGAGCAGTAGGACTACTCCCTGCGGAGTAGGGCCACCAGATCGACATCGGTATCGAACGCGAGCGGCGGAAGCGCGTCCAGAGCGAACCAGCCGACATCGTCGGCGTCATCCCCTGCCGCGAGCGTCCCTCCTGTGACGACGCCCGAGAACCAGATCCCGATGGTCAGCTTGGCCGGGTCGTGGAAGTTGGAAGCCACCTGGACGACGTCGCCGACGTCGGCGATGAGGCCGGTCTCCTCCTCCAGTTCCCTGGCGGCTGCCTCCCGCACGTTCTCGCCGTAGTCCACGAAGCCTGCAGGCACCGACCAGAGACCGGACCGGGTCGCCTCAGGGCCCCTGCGCACCAGCAGGATGCGTCCCTCCTCGTCGAACACGACAACGGCAGCGCCGAGGCCGGGATTCCGCCAGTGCACGTATCGGCACGCAGGGCACCGCATCCGGCGCCGGCCGCCGATCTCGACGACTTCGAGGGGTTCGGCACACATGGGGCAGAAGGTGAACTCGCCCGGCCAATGCTGATGAGCCATTGCGTGGCACGCTAGCGGCGGAACCCGGGTTCCCGTGACCGATCGGACGAAGTGCGGGCTGCCCGGATCCCGATGGGTACTCGAGTCGCACCCGGGAGCGGACGCCAGACATATGGTCAGCGCCCCACACCCGCGATAATCACCCGGTGCCGCTCATCCCCTTCATCGTCTCTGCGCTCGTCGTCGCCTCGGCGGCGCTGAGCGCCGTCGGCCTTGCCATGGATGGCGACCCGTTTGCAGGGGCACCGGCTGCCGTGCTCGCCGTGAGCCTGGTGGTGCACGCGCTCATCGCAACGACGGGCTTACTGGTGGCACGAAGTCGCTGGGCGCGCCGGCACGATCTCGGGGTCGTCGGGGCGTCCCTGGCGATCGGACTCGTCGTGCCCCTCGATGGATGGTCACTGGCGGCATCGCTCGCGGCCGGCGGGGCACTCGCCCTGCTCGCAGGGCCATGGCTGCGCCGCGGGTGGATCCGACATCTCCCGTCGACCGATGGTCCTCCGACTCAGGCCATCGTCCTGGTGATCGGACTGCTCGCCCTTCCGGCCGTGGCAGCCGTGTCATCTCCCATGGACCTGACGGCCTGGTCGTGGGTGCTCGTCGGAGTGGCGGTCGTTCTAGCGCTCGGCCTGTCCAGGGCATCGATCGCCGCGCTGTGGGCGTCCCGTTTGATCGTCCCGGCCCTCGGCGCCGCGGCCGGCCTGTCCGAGGGGATCCCCGGTGGCCCCGTCATCGCAGCGACGGCCATCGCCCTCGGTGCGGTCGCATGGACCCGCGAGGTCGGCCTCAGTGTCGCCCCACTAGACCCTCGCAAGGAGCGGCCGGTGCCTACACCACCCGAACTGATGGACCCGTCGATTCTCGAAGCCGCCGGATACGACGACCGCGGCCGACCATTGGAGGACTCATGAGGCGCCTGCCGAACCCCTGGGTGCTGATCCCCGTGGCCGTGGCAGGGATCGGCTCCGCGATCATCGGCTTCCAGGTGACCAGGGTGTCGTGTGCCCCCGATACGTGCACAGGCGCCGCCGTCGGGATCGGCCTGCTCGCAGCGATCCTTGCCGTCGGTGGCGTCGGAACCGTCGTCGTGCTGGCAATCCGCTCTTTCGCCGAGTGGCGTCAGTTGCAGGCCCGGGGCGGGCCGCCGCCTCCCCCCGTGGACCCCGGCCCACCGACCTGCTGATCTACGGGGCTGCGAACAGCAAGGTGGCGTTGTGGCCACCGAAGCCGAACGAGTTGGTCATCGCCAGTCTCACATCGACCTTGCGCGCCACGTTGGGCACGTAATCGAGATCGCACTCCGGG
>JABMPV010000158.1 GCA_013202595.1 bacterium | reverse complement strand
GAGGTCGGGGGTGATCGAGAGCAATCCCGACGAGTAGGGCCCGACACTCAACCATTCGAGTCCATCGAGGGCTCCGACCATCTCGTCGACCGTCGTCACCACGATCGGCTCGGCACACCCCGACGGCGGCTCCGGAACGGTGGTGGTAGTGGTCGTCGTCGTCGACGTCGTGGTGGTGGTAGAGGTGTTCGTGGAGACAGTCGTCGTCGCCCCACCGTCATCGGCGCACGCGGCTACCACCAGAGCCAATCCGAGTGCGAGCCAGGCCAGTCGACGCATCACCACCTCCGGGAACCATGATCGCACCTTGCCATCGGTGACGCGCAGGTCGCACCTACAGGCGGATCTTCATGCCTTCGTGGGCGCCGTTGACGAAGGGGAAGCGGCGGCGGGCCGCCCCCACGAGTTCATCGATCTGGTCATCCGATCGGTTCGGGTCGTGGCTGGTGAGCACGAGTCGCTGGGCCCCGGCCCGTTCGGCTGCCCTGACGGCCTGGTCCCAGGACGAGTGGCCCCAACCGGCCCTCTCCCCCTGTTGCTCCTGCTCGGTGTACTGCCCATCGTGGATGAGCACATTGGCGCCTTGCGCCAGTTCGGCGAGGCGCCTGTCTGCACTCGACTCGCCTGCCTCGTGGTCGGTGGCAATCATGACCGACCGATCCCCGGCATCCAGGCGGTATCCCACAACCCCCTGGGGATGCCGAAGGCGGGTATGGGAGATGGTCACGGGGCCGACCGTGATAGGACCGGAGAGTTCCTTGAACACCACACCCGCTGCCGCTTCGCCGAGCGACACCGGGAACCACGGGGGCCGCATCACACCGCCGAGGATCTCACCGACGCCCATGTCGTCCCTGGGGACGCCGTAGATGGTGAAGCGGTGCCGTCGATCGTGCAGCGGCCCGAACAAGGGAAGGCCCTGGATGTGATCCCAGTGGTAGTGCGTGAGCAACAGCGTGAACTCATGGGGGATGCTGAGATCGAGCTCCTGCTCGAGTGAGCGAAGCCCCGTCCCCGCATCGATGATGATCCGGCGGTCGACATCCACGGGGATGTCCATGGATGTGGTATTTCCGCCATACCTCCGGTACGGGCGACCCGACACACACATGGAGCCCCGGACGCCGCGAACCGTCAGATGCCGATCCGGCACCGGTCCCCTCCAGCTCCCCGTCGGAGCCGTAGACAACTCAGCGACCCGGTTCAGTCACTGAGCGCGGCGTCGGTGTTGCGGAGTCGCTTGGCGAGTTCGGCCATCATCTCGACGCCCACCTGGGGATGGCTCTTGATGAGCGCCCGCAGATCCCACGACGTGATCACGAGGCACCGGATCTCCTCGATGGCGACCACATCCGCGGTTCGCGGAGTGTCGTCGAGCAGCAGTGCCATCTCACCGAAGTAGTCGCCGACACCAAACCTCGCGAGGACTGTTTCGCCCTTGCGCACTTCTGCGGCTCCTGCCAGTACGAGGTAGAAGCCCTGGCCGCTGTGGCCTTCCTTGATCATCGCGGTGCCGGCCTCGAACGTCCTCTCCTTGGCGGTACCCGTGACCGCACCGAGCGACTCATCCGAGAACCCGGAAAACAGCGACGTCCTCCTGAGGAATTCCGTGGTTTCCATGTCTCCCGCTTCCTGTGTTCGAACCACACGATATCGGAAGGGAACGGGAGTTGTCGTGGCGGGCAGCCACCGTGACGACCCCGGATGGTCCTGCGAGACGGCATGGCCAACGCCGATCGCGCCGCGACCGGCCACAGCGCATAGGTGGGACCTTCGGCCCCTATCCATACGCAAACCTGTGAGGCAGGATAAGGCCGAGCCGGCTTCGGCCGGATTTCGACGGTTAGTGGGTCGAGGAACCCGACCACACAGCGCCCCCTCCTGTGAGCGTCCGTGGTTCCAGACCCACTGCCGTTGTAATACGAGGGCCCCTTTCAGCCGTTGAGATACCGCCGAGTTCCCGTCCGTTTACGCAGTCGACCCATTGACCATGGTCCGTCGGCCGTGCCCAGCGGCTCCTGGCTTGTCAAGCTCCCGGTCTGTGGCATAGTGGTGGCCGTGACTTCCGTTCGCAGCGAATTACTCCAACTCCACGCCAATGTCTGCAAGGGATTGGCAGACGCCAAGCGTCTGCTGATCATCAATACGTTGCGCGATGGCGAGATGACGGTCACCGACATCTGCACCGAACTCGACCTTCGCCAGGCGAATGTGTCGCAGCATCTCGCAATCCTCCGCGAAAAGGGCCTGGTCCGGGCTCGTCGCGACGGTCAGTTCTCCTACTACTCCCTCACCTCGGACAAGATCATCAGGGCGGTAGACCTCCTCCGCGAGGTCATGGCCGAGCAACTCCTACCCGTCCGATAGCCCGAACGGGGAAGGACCCTCCGGCCCTCTGTAGGTCGACGGCGGAGTCGCCACCAGCAGCGACGAGGAACGATTCGCCGTGCCCGGCCTTTCCCATCGGTGGGCTGCAAGCATCTACGAAGACATCCGTAGAGTGAGTCCCGGATGGACGAAACCACACGAAAGCGAGACGCTGGAACTCGACGCGGATCGTGGCGAGTGCGCCCTCAGCGGGTCGACCCCGGGCCGGACGATCGGCTGTACCCGCCGCCGCGGCCGCGTCCGGGAGATCTGATCGCCGGGCTCAGCGTCACGCTGATCCTGATCCCCCAGAGCCTGGCATACGCAGAGCTCGCAGGGCTGCCCAGCTACTACGGCCTGTTCGCAGCTGCCCTGCCACCGATCTTCGCTGCCCTGGCAGCGTCCTCGCCCTACCTGCAGACCGGTCCGGTTGCGATGACCGCCCTCCTGTCGTTCGGGGCACTGTCGACTCTGGCCGAGCCGGGCTCACCCGAGTACCTCGGCATGGCCGCGCTGCTGGCGATGGTCGTCGGGTTGACCCGTCTCCTGATCGGACTCGGAGGAGCCGGGGTCATCTCCTACTTCATGTCACAACCCGTCCTGATCGGGTTCACGTCGGGTGCAGCCATCCTGGTCGTCTCGTCGCAGATCCCGACGGCCCTCGGTGCGGCCACTCCGGAGGGGAAGATCCTCTACAGGGCCGGATGGTCGCTGTTCCACCCCGGCTCATGGGACATCCCCTCACTGGTGCTGGCGCTGGGGGTGATCGTCGCGGTGGTCGTGGCGCGCCGGGTCCATCCCCTCATCCCCGGCGTGCTGATTGCCGTGATCGCAGGGCTGATCGTCGGCAACGTCATGGACTTCTCCGGACCTCAGATAGGCGAGGTGCCGACCGGCTTTCCACCGATCGGCCTCGGACTCCCCTGGAGCCGCCTTCCCGACCTCTTCCTGCCGGGCGTGGTGATAGCCCTCGTGGGCTTCGCCGAGGCTTCGGCGATCTCCCGAACGTTTGCGGTCCAGGATCGTTCCGGATGGGATGCCGACAGGGAGTTCATCGGACAGGGGTTGGCCAACATCGCCTCGGCCATCTCCGGCTCGTTCCCCGTCGGCGGTTCGTTCAGCCGTTCATCGATCAATCGCTCATCGGGTGCGAAGACCCGGTGGTCGGGCGCAGTGACCGGCGTCGGCGTCCTGATCTTCCTCCCATTCGCGGGGGTGCTCGAACCGCTCCCCCGCTCCGTCCTCGCCGGCATCGTGATCGCGGCCGTGGCAAGCCTGATCCGGCCAGATCAGATCTACCGCGTCTTCAAGTACTCGCCCGCCCAGGGAGCAGTGTCGGCGGCCACGTTCGCTCTTGTGCTGCTGCTGGCGCCCCGGATCGATCAGGCGGTGCTGCTCGGAGTCGGTATGAGCACTGCCGTGCACCTCGTCAGGGAGTTGGGCGTGCGGGTGGAGTCGAGGTTCATCGATGGGACACTGCGGCTCAGTCCGGGCGGGGTCCTGTTCTTCGGATCCCAGCAGATACTCACAGAGCAGTTCCTGTTCCATCTGAACGGCAACCCCGATGCGAAGGTGCTGGAGATCGATCTCGACGGTGTCGGCCGGATCGACTACACCTCGGCGGTGGTGCTGAAATCCCTTGCAGATGATGCAAGAATCGCCGGCCTGAGTGTCCGCCTGATGAACGTGCCCCGATCTGCCCGCAGGATCATGAACAGTGTCTGGCTCGACGAACCCCCCGGCATGGCCGGCGTGCGCCCTCTTCTCCGCCGGCGGAGAAGAGATGACTGAGCGGCCGCTGGTCGCCGTGCTCGCCGGGGGGCGTTCGGCACGCATGGGCTCGGACAAAGCGCATGTGCCCGTGGGAGCCCGGCCGATGGCGTCATGGGTGATCGAGGTGGCCCTGAGCATCGGAGACACTGTGGTGATCGGCAGGATGGACCCGCTGTTCGGGGTCCCGGCGATCCCCGATGACCCACCCGGCGGGAAGGGCCCGGCCGCTGGGCTCTCGGCCGCGCTGGCGCTCGCCGGCGGCCGGGACGTCGTGCTTCTCGCCGTCGATCAGCCGTGGCTGCGTCCCGCGACATTGAGGCATCTCCTCGATCGATCCGAGGCTGCGCGCCCCGTCATCCCGTTCCACAGGGGGATCCCCCAGGTGACCTGTGCGGTGTATCCGGCCGCTCTCGCCGGTGTAGTTCGAGAGGCCGCCGAGGCCGAACGCTCGATCCGGAGCGTGCTGGATCACGGATACGACGCAGTCGATCCGGAGACCTGGCGGCCATGGGGTGAGGATGGGCGGTCCTGGTACTCGGTCGACACGCCCGAATCCCTCATCGCCGGGCTCGCTCTGTTCGGCCCACCCGGAACCTGACAGGGCCGCCCAACGGTTCCCTGCGCCCGGGCGGACACGGCGGTACCGTCTGGCCATGGTGGACACGCAGCATTGGGCGGACATCGTCGACTCGTTCATGAAGCCTTACAAATGGATCATGACCACCGAGGCGCTGGCGGCCTACACACAGGGCCTCCAGAGGATGCGAGAATCGGGCTGGCCCAAGCCGTTCGTCATCGCAGGGACCACCGGCGTCGGAGACCTCCCGGCACCCGACCTCGCAGCCACCGTCATCCTCGGGACCATCGCCGACACGATGATGGGCGGCATCCGTGCCTTCGATGCGGCGCTCCGGACCCTCCCCCGGGAAGTCCGGGATCGGATCGACGAGTGGGATCCCGATGGCACGGGCCGATACCTCGCATCCTTCCTGGATGGTGAGGGGTCGCTGCACGGCCGCCAGTCGTGGGGAGCGCGCCCGCAGGTATGGGTGGAGCTCGAGAACAAGATCACCATCGGCGATCTCTGGACCGCGGCCGGGGTCCCCCAGACCGATTATGAGATCGTCCCGCCCGGGGGCGATCTGGCCGCCGCAGCCCGGCGGATGGACCGGGGCAGCGGGACGGCATGGGCTTGTGACAACAAGGAGGGCTGGCACGGCGGCGGGGAGTACCTGCGATACGTGGCCGATCCCGACGATGCAGCAGGTGCCATCACCTTCATGAGGCAGCACGCGGAGCAGGTCAGGGTGATGCCCTTCCTGAAAGGCGTTGCCTGCTCGATCCACGGCATGGTCTTCCCCGACTACGTCGCCTCGTTCCGCCCCGTCGAGATGGTCGTGTTCCGCTCGCCGGGGAGTGACCGGCTCCGCTACTCGGGAGCATCGACCACGTGGGATCCTCCGGATGCCGACCGCGAGGAAATGCGCGCCATCGCCAAACGTGTCGGGCGCCATCTCCGCGAACACCACGACTTCCGCGGTGCATTCACCGTCGATGGAGTCATGACGAGCGAGGGCTTCCTACCGACCGAGCTCAACGCCCGGCCGGGGGCCGGGCTCTTCGTCCAGACCCGCGGCATGGCCGACTTCCCGGTGATCGGACTCGGCCGCTGCCTCATCGCCCGGGAACCGGCCGACTATCGGCCGAGAGAACTCGAGCAGATCGTCCTCGAAGGCGCCGACGCCCTCAGGTCGCTCAACGGGATCGCCCCGATCCACCGGAAGGTGACGGAGAGCCACACCCTCCACGTTCGCCTGGATGACGGCCGGATCGTGTCCTGCGATGAGGCCGACTCGGAAGGCACCCTCATGTTCGGGCCCGCGGCGCACGGCGGCATCGTGATGATCCGCTTCGCTCCAGAGCACAGCCCGTCCGGTGTTCAGGCCGCCCCGATCATCGCAACCGGACTCAACCTCGCCGATGAGAGATGGGATACGGGTATCGGAGAGCTCATACCCACCGTCGAGGTGCGCTGAGCCGGCGGTGCCCGTGGATCAGACCGGCTCGAACCTCGCCGTGAAGTGGCGGAGCCAGGGTGCCTGCTCGACGATCCGGTAGCCGCCAATCGATTCCTTGCGCTCGGCGACCGACAGGATCACCTCTCCCACGTAGTCGATGTGGCTCTGGGTATAGGTCCTCCTCGGGATCGCCAGGCGCACCAGTTCCATCGCCGAGGGCGTCTCCGAGCCGTCCTCGTTGACCATGCCGAACATGACGCTGCCGATCTCCACGCCGCGCACTCCACCATCCCGATACAACTCGACGGCCAGGGCCTGAGCCGGATACTGCGACGGTGGGATGTGTGGCAACAGGGCGGCAGCATCGATGTAGACCGCGTGGCCGCCCGGCGGCCGCACGGTCGGCACTCCGGCCGAGTGGCACTTCTCCGCCAGATACGCCGTCGATCGGATGCGATACCGCAGGTACTCCTCGTCGAGCACCTCCTCCATCCCGGTCGCAATGGCCTCGAGGTCCCGGCCGGCGAGGCCGCCATAGGTGGGAAAGCCCTCGGTGAGGATCAGCAGGTTGCGGCACAGTGCGGCGATCTCGGGATCGTTGAGCGCCACGAAGCCGCCGATGTTCGCAATCCCGTCCTTCTTGGCCGAGAAGGTGCACCCATCGGCCAGTGAGAACATCTCGCGGGCGATCTCCTCAGGGGTCCGATCCTCCTGCCCCGGTTCGCGCATTCTGATGAACCATGCGTTCTCGGCGAACCGGCAGGCGTCGAGGAACAGCGGGAGGCCGTACTCGTCGCACACTGCCCGGACCTCTCGCAGATTCTCGAGAGAGACCGGTTGCCCGCCACCCGAGTTGTTGGTGACCGTCACCATCACCATCGGGATCCTGTCTGTGCCGATCTCTTCGATCGTCTCGATGAGTCGAGCGACATCCATGTTCCCCTTGAAAGGGTGCTCGGTCGCCGGAACCCGGCCCTCAGGGATCACCAGGTCGCGAGCCTCGGCGCCCTGGTACTCGATGTTGGCCCTGGTGGTGTCGAAGTGGGTGTTGTTGGGCACGACATCGCCATCGCTCACCGCCACCGAGAAGAGGATTCGCTCAGCGGCCCTGCCCTGGTGCGTCGGCACCAACTCGCTGAATCCGGTGAGTTTCGAGACGACATCCTGGAGTCGATAGAACGAGCGGCTCCCCGCGTACGACTCATCACCGACCATCATCGCCGCCCATTGCCTGTCCGACATCGACCCGGTCCCGCTGTCGGTGAGCAGGTCGATGATCACCTCATCCGCTTGGAGTCCGAAGAGGTTGAAGCCCGCGCGTCGCAGCGCGTCCTCCCGTTCTGCCGGGGTGGGAAACGCGATGGCTTGCACACTGTGAATGCGAAAGGGTTCGATGATCGTGCGGTACGGCATTCGGGCTCCTCGTTGGCTCAAGTAGAACCTAGGCCCGCCGCGCTGGCACGTCGGCCATTAGCCTTGTATCGCAGCCGCTGGAGGGATTGTGAAAAGGGATGTTCAGTTCGTTCGGGCCGTAGACGCCCGGTTCGATCGAATCTGTGACGTGTTCAGATCAGACCCGACCCGCGTGCTCGGCGACACGGTGAACGACGACGGCGAGATCGTCGCCAATCTCATCGCCCACCTCGGGGGAACCGAGGTCAATCGGGATATCGGGATCGAGATAGTGGCTTTCGACGAACCGGTCGGAGCGGCTCCCGGCGCCCACCTCCTGTTGCGCGGAGACGCCTCACACCACCCCGACCTGTTCCCCCATCTCGAAGCGCGCATCGATGTCATCCCGATGAGCAACGACCGGACCGCACTCTTCTTCGTCGGCACTTACAAGCCGCCCTTCGGGATCCTCGGTGGTGCGGCCGACGGCGTTGCCCTCCATCGCTACGCCGAGGAGTCCCTGATGCGATGGTTTGACGGCGTCGTGCGACGCGCCGAATCGGCAGCCCGGGCATGAGCGACCGATTCGTCGCCGTGTTCGGCGCGTCGGCGTCGATGCCCGGCGACGGTCACTACGAGGAGGGAGTCCGCTGTGGACGACTGCTCACCGAAGCGGGTTTCGGTGTGGTCACGGGCGGATACTCGGGGCTGATGGCCGCAGTGTCCGAGGGGGCTTCGTCAGTCGGAGGCAGGGTGATCGGGGTCACCGTGCCGCTCGACTTCCCCGACCGGCCCGGCGCCAACGAGTGGGTGACCGAAGAGATCCAGACGAACAGCATCACCGAGCGCATCCATGAGATGACGCAGATGAGCATCGCATCGATCGCTCTGCACGGAAGCCTCGGAACCCTGACAGAACTGGCCGTCGCCTGGAATCTGGCCTACGTCGCCGACCTCGGTGCGGTGCCGCCGAAGCCGGTCATCGCCGTCGGGCCGAGATGGGGCCCGATGATCGACGATCTCACGACCAGGGTCGACACCCTGCCCGGCCTGGTCACCTGTGTGGCCACCGTGGATGAAGCCGTCGACGCCGTGATCGACGCGATTGCCTGAGGAAGGTCGTCAGATTCCCGATATCCGACGTCCGATATCCGATATCCGACGTCCGACGTCCGACCGACTACTGATGACTGATGACCGACGTCCGACGTCCGACTGATGACTGATGACTGATGACTGATGACCGAAAACCGACGACCCGGAGGGCCGTTGCTACTCGGGTTGATCGGGGTCCAGGCAGGAGAGCCAGAGGACCTTCTCGAACAGGAGGCCGGGACGGGCTTCGTCCTGGATCTCGGCGATCCCCAACTCGACTCGCTGGCCCCGCCCCAGGCAGGTGGCCGGCGGTGCGCTCCATGCTCCTTCGGGGCCCGAACGCCACAGCGATTGGGAGACATCGTGGGCTTCCCCACTCGTGGAATCACGATCGGCGCTGAACCCGATCGTGAGAGCGTCGGCAGTCTCCTCGACGACGACCGCATATCCGAGCCTGCGCTCGATCACGAGGTCGGAGCCCGTGTCTCCCCCGATGGCGTCGCTCGTGCAGGCAGCCCCGAGCAGCGCCACCACGGCACAGGTCATGATCAGGCGAATGGATGTAGTGCTCATCACCCTGCAGATTACTCAACTCGGGATTCGTCCCGCTGCACCCTCCAGCCATGGACCCACGCCGCGACCGGCGGAGGCGGGCAAGTCGGAAATACACTGGCTCCATGAGCAGTGACGGATTCTTCCTTGGCGGCCAGATCGACCCGGCGAGCGGTGATGCCCTCGATCCACGTGTCGAGGTCCACTACGACGCCAATGACCTCACGACCCACGGCGTAATCGTCGGCATGACCGGCTCGGGCAAGACCGGTCTCGGGGTGATCTTCCTCGAGGAGGCCCTGCTCGCAGAGATTCCGACTCTGGTGATCGATCCCAAGGGTGACATGACCAACCTCATGCTCACGTTCCCGGATCTGGCTCCTGCCGACTTCGAGCCGTGGGTGGACGAAGGAGAGGCGCGCCGGGAGGACAAGACCGTCGGGGAACTGGCCGATGACAAGGCCCAGTTGTGGACCCGGGGTCTCGGCTCGTGGGGATTGGGCGGCGACGACATCGCGCGGCTCCGTTCGAGCGCGAAATTCACAGTCTTCACCCCCGGGTCGTCGGCCGGTGTGCCGCTCGATGTGATCGGTTCACTCGCCGCACCAGACGATGGCGATCCCGAGGCCGTCACCGACGAGATCGAGGGCTTCGTGTCGGGCATGCTCGGCCTGGTCGGGATCGAGGCAGATCCGCTGGCCAGCAAGGAGCACATCCTGCTCAGCAATGTGATCTCACACGCCTGGGCGCAGGGTGAAGACCTCACATTGGAGGGGCTCATCGGCCGGGTGCATCGGCCGCCGATGCGCAAAATGGGCGTCTTCGATCTCGATGCCTTCTTCCCCGAGAAGGAACGCCTGCGGTTGGCAATGCGCCTGAACGCCCTGGTGGCGTCACCGTCGTTCGCCGGATGGCGCAGCGGCGTCCCACTGGACATCCAGAGCATGCTTTGGGAAGAGGACGGTACGCCCCGGGCGTCGATCATCTACTTGGCACACCTGTCGGACGACGAACGGCAATTCGTGGTCACCCTGCTCATGTCCAAGATGGTCACCTGGATGAGGAGCCAGTCGGGTTCCAGCGACCTGCGTGCGCTCATCTACATGGACGAGGTATTCGGGTTCGTACCGCCCACTGCCATGCCCCCTGCCAAGAAGCCGATCCTGACCATCCTCAAGCAGGCCAGGGCGTTTGGTGTCGGCATGCTGCTGTCCACACAGAATCCGGTGGATCTCGACTACAAGGCGATGTCCAACGCGGGCACCTGGGCCGTTGGCCGCTTGCAGACGGAACGGGACAAGGCAAGAATCCTCGAGGCCCTCCAGACGGCCAGCGGCGAAGGTGACATCGACCAGATCGACTCACTCGTCTCTGGTCTCGGGAAACGGCAGTTCCTGCTCCACAACACCAGGGACAAGGCTCCGGTGGTGTTCGGCACGAGGTGGGCAATGTCCTATCTCAGGGGACCGCTCACCCGTGATGAGATCGGCCGGATCACCCGGGACGATCCGCTCCACGACACCGTGGTCACCGCTCCCGAACCCTCGTCTGCATCGGCACCCGACGGCGCGGATGCCGGCGGCGATGACGCGACTCCGATCGCACCGACGGTCGCTTCAGGCATTCCGGTGCATCACCTGGATCCCGGTGCCCCCTGGGCAGACGAGGTCGGAGCATCCAGGAATGGAACCAACTACGAGGCGGCCCTCGCGATCAAGGTGCATCTGACCTTCGACGACCGCTACGCAGGGGTCGATCACGCCGAAGAGTGGGAGGCCATCGCCCACCCATTGACCGATCGATTCGACGCGACCACGCTGGTTGCGGTCGACCACGACGACCGCGACTTCCTCGACGGCCCCCCTGGAGCAGCCACCTATGTCATCCCGGACGCGCCCATTCACGAGAAGGCCTGGTTCTCATCGGTGCAGGGAGCCGTCTCGGACCACCTCAGGCGCAACCGCTCGGTGGAGGTCTTCAAGAATTCGACGCTCAAGCTGTATTCGAGGATCGGCGAGACCAGGGAAGCATTCGCCACCCGGTGCAACGGTGTCGCCGACGATCACGCCGATGCCGAGGCAGCCAAGATCCGAGATCGCTTCGAAGACAAGATGGATGACGTCCGGGAGAGAATCCAGGACGCCAGCAGAGACATCGACGAGGCGGAAATAGAGCTCGTGGCGCGGCGCCAGGACGAGATGCTGTCGGGCGCCGGTGCGATCCTCGACGTGCTGCTCAGGGGCAAGAAGTCGACGAGATCTATCTCGGCGAGCAGCCGGTCGGCAAAGCGGACCGCAGAGAGGAAGCTCCGCCGGGCCGAAGCAGACCTGACCGACAAGGCGGAGGATCTCGCCGAACTCGAAGACGACCTGCTCGAGGAACTCACCGAGATCGACGAACGCTGGCGTGACAAGGCTGCAGACATCGAGACGATCGAGATCGGCCTCGAGCAGAATGACAT
>JABMPV010000157.1 GCA_013202595.1 bacterium | reverse complement strand
TTTGTGGTCGGGGCACTAGGGAGACTCGAGGCCGGAATCGGGGTGGGCACTCTTCCGGGTCTTGCCGAGCATCCTCCACGCCATCAGGACCAGGAATCCGGCGAACAACTTGCGCAGCAGGCCTCCGTCGATGGCCAGGGCGGCCGTGGCGCCCAGGAATCCTCCTGCGATCCCTCCCAGTCCGAGGATCGCCGCGATCCTCCACTCCACCCTGCCGACCCTGGCGTGCGCCGCAGCAGCCACCGCTGCGGTCGGGACGATCACGGCCAGCGAGGTCGCCTGGGCCACGTGCTGGGGGAATGCGTAGAGCGTGGCCAGCACGGGGACGAAGATGATTCCCCCGCCGATGCCGAGGATCGCCGCCAAAGCGCCGGCGAAGAGGCCGACCAGGATCAGGCCTGCGGCACCGATCAGCGAAATGTCGAGAGCGCCTGCCGCCGCCTCCGATGACGACCCGCCGCCCGTCGACATCGCCATCCTGATCGCTGCCACGATCACCAGGAGGAAGAACGCCCTGGCCAGCCACAGATCGGAGACCCGGTCGACCAGCCTGGCTCCGGCGACCGCCCCGACCAACGACCCGATCAGTACGAGGCCGGCGGCGGCCCAGAGCACCTTGTCGTCCATGGCCAGAGGGACCACAGCGGCAGATGCGGCAGCGACGATCGCAGTCACCGAGGTGGCGTGCGCCCGGGATTGGGTCAGTCCGACGAACAGGACGAGGCCGGGCACCATGACGACCCCGCCACCCACGCCGAACAAACCGCCGGTGAAGCCGGCGGCGAGACCGAGCAGGAGACCCGTGCCGACCTTCACACGCCCGATGGTAGGGCTGTGACGTGCCTCTCTCGCCATCGTCGAGGGCACCTGCCCGGTCGCTGCGGAATGCCCGTCTCACCAGGCATTCCTGCCGTCGCACACGGTGTCGGGAGATGGATGGACGGTTGTCGAGATTCGCTGCTCGTATCGCCGACGGGGGCGCTCAGCATTCGCGTAGGTTGTGCTCGGGTCCCGGATGAAACTCACAGGGGTGTTCCGGGGTCGAGACCATTGCAGGATGGGAAGCGGAGGAAGGGAGCCTGCATGAAGACATGGCAGAAGTACGCAGCTGAGGCGTACGGGACGTTCGTCCTGGTCGGAATCGGTACCGGGACGATCCTGGCGGTGGGGTTCGCGCAGAACCCGGGCATCCTCGCGGTCTCGCTCGCGTTCGGCTTTGCGTTGATCGCTGCCCGTACACCGTTGGGCGCGTGTCCGGCGGCCATTTCAATCCGGCGGTCACGTTTGCGATGTTCCTCGACAAGCGGATCGATGTGAAGGACATGGTCGGCTACTGGGTATTCCAGTTGGTCGGCGCCGTTCTCGCATCGCTGGCTTTCGGGATCATCCTGAGCCGTGATGCAGTCGCAAGCACGTACACGGTTCTGGCGAAGCCGACCGTCGGCACATTCGGAGGCGTTCTCGCTGAGGCCGTCCTCACGTTGATCTTCGTCACCGCGGTCCTGGTGCTCTCCAAGAGCCAGGCGCACTCGAAGTATCTCGGCATGGGCTTCACGCTCACCGCCGTGCACCTCATCGGCATCGTGTTCACCGGTTCGTCGGTGAATCCGGCCCGTTCGTTCGCTCCGGCCCTCGTCGGCGGCACATGGACGGACTTCTGGGTGTACCTGGTGGGACCGCTGGTTGGTGCCGCTTTGGCGTGGGTCGTCTACAAGTTCGTCGTCCTGGGAGACACAGATCTCACCGACGACCTGGACTTCTCGTAGTCGAGTCGGATTGAGTAGTGAGGGGCGGTCGGAGACCGCCCCTCACTCGCGCGCTGGCCGATTCGTTGTGATGGTGCCTGCGGCCGTTGACCCACCTCACTCGTATCGGGGGGAGAGTCGGGATTCCGACATTCGTGATGATGCTCGTCGTCCCGCGGCGTTGTCGATGTGACGAACCAGGGGTGACCATGAAACACAGACTCGGGTTGATGGCAGGAATCGCGGTGACCGCGCTGATCGTCAGCGCATGTGGAGGGGCCGCGGCCGTCTCCGATCCAGAGCCTTCTGCGACGGAGACCACAGGGACGCCCTCGACCAGCACGACAACTGTGCCCTCGGAGGATCCGATCACGACCACCTCGAAAGTCGATGACGGACTGCCATCCGGCCCGTCGGCGCTCGTCACGATGTTCGCTGACGAATTCCCCGATCCTCTGGTCGACCCGGCTGCAATCCGACCGGGCGGACCTCCGCCGGACGGGATCCCGCCGATCGATGAACCCGAGTTCATCTCGATCGCCGAGGCCGATGCCTACCTGTTCGATGAGGAGGCCGTCGTCGCCCTCGAAATCGACGGTGACGCCCGCGCCTATCCGGCGCAGATCCTCATCTGGCACGAGTTCGTCAACGACAGCGTCGGAGGCGTCCCGGTATCGATCACCTACTGCCCGCTCTGCAACTCGGCTGTGACGTACGAGCGGGTCGTGCGCGGCGTCGAGACCACCTTCGGGACGTCGGGCAGGCTCTACAACTCTGCGCTGGTCATGTACGACCGGGCGACCGAGACGCTGTGGACCCACTTCGACGGCACTGCCGTCGTGGGCATTCTCGCCGGTGACATCCTCGAACCCATCGGAAGCCCGCTGCTGTCGTGGGGAGACTTCAAGGAGATCTACCCCGGCGGGACGGTGCTCGATCGCGACCGCACCGGCGCCGTTCGGCGCTACGGCACCAATCCCTACGCCGGGTACGACGATCCGCTCGGCAACCCGTTCCTGTTCGCCGGACCTCTCGACGACCGTGCGAGGGCCCAGTTGCGTGTGATCGGCATCGAGGTCGACGGGAAAGCCGCTGCATACAGCATCAACGTCGTACGAGATGTCGACGCCGGTGCGACGGCCACTCCGGTCACGGTTGGCGGTACCGATCTGGTGGTGCTGTGGTCGGCAGGCCAGGCGTCGGCGCTCGACACCTCCGAGATCGAGGGAGGCCGTGACGTCGGGACCGTGGGAGTATTCGTCCCGGAGGTCGATGGAGCCCGCCTGACGTTCTCAGCAGACTCGGGTGTGTTCGTCGATCAGGAAACGGGGTCGCGCTGGACGGTCGCTGGGACGGCCGTCGATGGCCCACTCGCCGGTTCGAAGCTCGAACGGGTTCCCCACCTCGATACCTTCTGGTTTGCCTGGTCTACATACAAACCGGGCACGGACTTCATCGAGGAGTGAGCACCTGGCCTGTATGGGGCCGGTCAGCCCTCGGTGAACTCGAGGTCGAACTCCACCGGCTCGGCATCTGGTGTGACGGCTTCGGATTCCCGGGCATGCATCAGCGTCGTCTTGACGATGAGCTTGGCTCTGGCGTAATTGTCGATCTCGATGGGGACGGGGCTCGGCGCCGTTCCGAGGGCGTAGGAGGCTGCGTTCTCACCGATGGCGTAGTAGGCATCGAGCGTCAGCAGCGGAGCCATCGAGAACAATTCGAGGTTGTCGAGCGGTTCCAGGTCGGATTGGTGGATGACGGCGGTCCCCTTCGACTGCAGTCCGATGGCGACACCAGAGCCGGCCAGCACGGCGGCGTCGTGGCCGATGAACGCCAGATCGGCTGTTCGCAGGACGCGGACGAAGCGCGGGTGCCCACCGCCCGCCGTCACCCCGTCGCTGATGGCAGCGAGCACGGCGGGATGGCCATGGCCTGCGATCGTCGACCCGAGGATTCCCATATACCCGGGCCCCACGGCGATCACGACGTCCAGGGGATCGGACGAAGTGCCTGCGGGCCCGACGTCCCACCTGGTCACCCCTCCGGGTCCTGCGGCTGCGGCGAGATCGGCTGCGTCCTGCTGGTGGGGGAGCGTCCGCAGCAGTTCCCACCGGTCGCCTTCCAGGCGGTATCCGGTCCCGGGACCGGTGTAATCGTTCGGCTCATTGATGGCGGAGCGGACCGTCCAAGCTGCGTCGACGATCGCCGATGTCTGGAGATAGTCGGCACTCACCCTCAGTCGCTGCATTCCGAGCACGGCCTCGGCGATGTCGTCGAAGGCGGCCGCGGAGAGGGCGATGGCGACGTCCGCCCCGCTGACTCCGTCGGCGACAGCCCGGTCGGCGGCTGCAGCGTCGGCGCTGCGGTCGCGGTCGGGCATCGCAGTGCTGTCGAAGCCGGTGACCGCGGTCTCGACCTCGACGTCGGTGATCGGAGGGAAGCCGAGGCCGGCGAACACGGCCTGGATCGCCAGTGCCCCCCGCCGTCTGACCTCGATGGCGGCGTCCTCACTGAGTGGCTCGATTCCGCCATCTACCTGCCAGTCACGCTGGATGATGGCCCACTCGTCGAGGTCCTCAGCGTCATAGTTGCCCCCGCCAAAGACGTTGTCGTACCGGGGCATGACGCTGTACCCCGACGTGATGAAGTCGGTACCCGGGAGCAATTGGCCCATGAGTTTGGCCGTTTTGCGGATCGGCGAGTGCGATGAGATGGCATCGTTCCCTGATGCCACTTCGAGGCCGAGCCACGCTGCGATGAGGTTCTCGGCCAGGATCACCCTGGAGCCGCCGGGAAGCGCCAGGGGGAGGGCTACGAGTGAGATAGAGCCGTTCTGGACTCCCTGGGAGCCTGCCCCGCGGATCATGGCGAGGCAGCGGGCCTCGAGATAGAGCATCGAGCAGCCGTCGGCGTGGCCCATGAGCGCCTCGGATCCGGTGCCGGATGTGAAGCGCACCTTGATGCCTCTCGAAGCGTATGCCGAGGCCAGGAAGGCCTTGGACCACGGCGTGTCGTCGCCGTCGATGAGTGCGCCGGCGGTCCCATAGACCGATAGCGTCTCGGAGTAGGTGGTCAACCCCCTGAGGCCGAGGTGGAGATTGCGGCGCTCCTCGACGGCACACTGCGTGAGCACCCCGGGTCGACCGGCCTGGCTACCCACCAGGATGGCGATGGCATTGAACGGGGCGTATCTGGCGACGCCGACGGTGGTCTCGATCTCGGCGAAGCCGCGGGCGGCCGCCTCAGCTGCGTCCGCTGCCAGGAGGGCCGGGTTCTCCTTGCGGTTGGTGACATGCGCCTGATTGGCCGGGCTGCGCCTGGCCCTCAGCTTCTTGAGGGCATACATCATCTCGACGGGATCGAGCAGCGAGACCACTTTGGCCAGCTTCGCCGGCGTGAGCCCGGCAGAGAGGCGCACGAGATCGGCGCGGGGGACGTCGACGGACACCAGCATCCTGGCCAGGTCCAGATCGGGAATGCCCATCGCCTCGACAGCAATCCCCGCATCGATGCCGTGGCCGGCAAGGAACCGGTCGATGATGTCGAAGTCGTCTGCACTCACTCCGTCGATTTCGGAGATGACGCCTCCATCGATGGTGATCCCGGGCCGGGGGTCGGTCGGGCCATCCATCGTGATGAGACCAAGTTCCGGGATGGGCTCGATGAAGACTTCCTTGCGGACATCACGCTGCGCCCTGGCGTCCCTGCGGGTCATGCGAGGAGCCCCCGATCGGCATACGCGACAGCCGCCTCCCGGATGAATGCTGCAACAGAGACGGCCAGGTGATCGTGCTCGAGTCGTGTGGCGAGGGCCTCGAGATCGTGTGCCGATGAGCGACGCGGCCGCAATGCCGTGTAGATGTCGAGGATCATCTCGTCGGGGATGGCGGTGAGTTCGGCCGCACGTTCCAGGTTCTCTGCGAGATCGGCTCGTCCGTTTGCCCTGGCGACCGCAGCCTGCATCCCCAGCGTCTCTGCAGTGGCGCGCAGGTCGCCCTGGGGGATGGTGCCGCCGACCAGCGCATCAACGGTGAGTGCACCCAGTGGCATCCCCGACGGCGTGGTGATCAGATCGGGCCGCTCGGAGCCGAGCGGGTAGTCGGCACTCGGATCGAATGGGCGCATTCGAAGAGGCTACACCCGGGGCATCCACCCTTCGCCGGCGTCTCAGCTGGTGTCGAACCGACGAAGACCCCCGTTGGAGTGGAGATGTCGGTCTCCACCCTCGCGGGGGTCTTTAGTGATTGGGCCCGTGGCCCGCCGATCGATGTGCCGTTCTCAGTCGGCTGAGCCCCTGGCTGTTCCGGTCACCTGCTCGCCACTGATGTCATATACGGCGCAGATGATCTCGCGGTCGTCGGCGTCGTCCCACGATTGCTGGGAAGGCCACAGCGCAGCAATGTCCCAGCGTGAAACGTCGTACGAGACCCCGATGAACGGCTCGAACGCAGCGAGGCAGACCTCGAAGGATTCGGCCTTCATCGTCTCGTCGCCGGGCCACGACGGGGCGCTGGAGGTGATGACCTCGTACACCTCGTTGTCATGCGGCTCTGCGCAGTCGACCGTGTCGACACTCTCGACCTGGGTGAAAGAGTCGGGGTCGTTGAAGCAGTCGCCCTCATCGAGCGTCAGCACGGTCGAGCTGCAAGCCCCGGCGATCAAGGCGATCAACAGAATGGGCACCGCGATGCGGCGGAACATCTGGGCATCCTTGGTTGGGAACTGGCATGAGCGTAGACGCTGATCGCACAGTTCGGAGTCATTGAGCGACTTCGCAGGTGCCCGGAACCGGCAGCTTCCGCCACCCACCGGCGTGCACCGAATCGGCGGGCGGATCGATGGTGTGTCTGTGAGCGCACTCCCGTAGGTCGAGTCTCAGAACAGATCGCTCAAAGAGTCGCTCGAGCAGCCGATATCCATGTCCTCACAGAGATTGGGGCGCGATGAGTGTCAAGGTGAGTTGCGATCGGTGCGGACCGCTCGAACTGGGTGAGTGGGAGATCGCGGTCGTCTGGTGTGGCCCCGATGGTGAGGGGTATTCCTTCGTCTGCCCCGGGTGCGATGCCATCGTGCACCGTGCAGCACCGCCACGGGTGCTTCGGCTCCTCTCGCTGGTTGGCGCCAGGGAGACGGTTGCCCGAATCACCGAGGACGAGATCAGTTTCTTCGCCGACTCCTTCGACGATGAGGCCGTTTGGGCCGAACTGGCCTGAACGCTCAGCTCGTCGGCACATCGACCACGAGATCGTTCGTCGTGTTGTCGTGGGTGTCGTTGTCGGCGAGGATGACGGTCGACCCCTCCTCGACGACTATGCCGAACTCATTCTCTGTCGACTCGTTTCCGCGCAATGTCCCCGATGCGGTCGAGAAGGCGATGAACCCGAATCCCTCATTGGCGCGGGCGACGCTCCGCGCCACCGTCGCCGCGGAAGTGTCTCTGAGGGCGAAGCCGTTGACATTGCCTTCTGAGACCGCTCGCCGTACCACCGGCTGACTCTCGTCCTTGAAGTCGAATCCGTCCGACAGATTGTCTCTGGCGTCTGCTCGCTCGAGGGCGGGTTGTGACTGGTCGTGGAACGCGAACCCGTTGTTCATGTTGTTTCTGGCGAGATCGCCGGTGCTGGTGCCACCGGACGTCTGGAACCACACGTACCCCGTTTCCTCGTTGCCATCCGAGATGTTGGAGATGAGTTCCGGGGTGGCTTCGTCCGTGATGATGAACCCGGACAGCGCGTTGTCTTGAGCCAGGTTGGCCTCGATGACCGCCGACGAGGTGCCGGAGACCCTGAAGCCCGCTCCTCCATTGCCGATCGCCGAGTTGTCGCTGACCGTCGGAGAGGCGTTCTCGTTCACGCTGAAGCCGTTGCTGGCGTTCTCCGTCGAAGTGTTGTCGTCGGCCACGCCGCCGGCGTCGTCGAACCACGCGAACCCTGCCTCTGCATTCAGTGAGGCCGTGTTTCCGCTCAGGTCGGGCGCCGCCGCGTCCAGGATGGTGAAGCCATGGAGCCCGTTCTCCAACGCTGCGTTGTCTGCCGCCTCGGCATGAGAGTCGTCCCAGAAGACGAACCCCGATTGGGTGCTGGAGACGGCAGTGTTGTCCCTCAGGATGGGCGCCGACCCGTCATGGGATGTGAAGCCGTTCTCGTTGTTGCGGGCCGAGTTGCCCGTGACGGTGCCTGTGGCGCTGTCGAACCACGAGAAGCCCGCCGACTCGGAGTTGCGATTGGCGGACGAGTCCGTGATGTCGACCGAAGACCGTCCCTGGAACTCGAACCCCCGCCAGCCGTTGCCGACGGCCATGCTCGAGGAGATCGTCCCCGTGGTGGTCGAGCGGACCACCACTCCCGCCCCACCGAAGGAGTCTCCGTCGTACACAGCGCCGGTGAGGACGACGTCGTCGAAGTCGATCTGACCACTCTCGATGTCGAGCACGTTGCCCGGGTCGGGGTTGTCATAGGCGAATGTGATGCCGGAGAGTTGGAGGAGTCCGTCGCCTCCGTATTCGATCAGCTGATCCGGTCCGCCGCCGGTCACCTTCGTCTCGTCGCTTCCTGCTCCGATGATCGACACGGGGCGGTCGTGGACGATGGCCGAGGCCACCACGTGATCGCCGGCTTCGAGGGTGATCGTCCCGTCCGTCGCGATCGCTTCGAGGGCCGATGCGAGATCCAGGAAGTCGCCCGACCCATCTGCCGAGAGGGTGATCTCGGTCGGGGCAGGGACCGTGGTCGTCGTTGTCGACGAGGTGGTCGTCGACGTCGACGTCGACGTTGAGGTCGATGTCGGTGCGGAACTCGTGGTGGACGATTCCTCAGTGACCGTCGAGTCGGTCACTGTGCGTTCCGTGGTCCCGTCGGTCGAAGTGACGAACAAGGACCCGTCGTCGTCGCCGCACGCACTGAGAACCAGGAGCAGAGTCGCCATCAGGATCAGGACACGTCGAGAAGTCATTGTGCGATCCTGGCGTGGATGCGCCGAGTTTGCAAGGCGGCCGGACGAAGCGCGCCGCGTCCCGGTCGGAATGATGAGAGGGCCCCCGAAGGGGCCCTCTCGAACCTGTGAGCTCGCCTGTAAGCCGGATCCTGTGCCCCTCATAGAGGCGGCGGCCATCTATCTGGGCCCGTCGTTACCGAACGGGCTCGTGCGGCCTACCCGGGACCATCGGACGGGCCGTCCGGTCCCTGCTCGGCCTTGCTCCCGGTGGGGTTTACCGAGCCGCCCCGGTCACCCGGGACGCTGGTGGTCTCTTACACCACCGTTTCACCCTTGCCTGTGCCGCCTGAGCGGCCATCGGCGGTCTGCTCTCTGTTGCACTATCCATCGGGTTTCCCCGCCTGGGAGTTACCCAGCATCCTGCCCTGTGGAGTCCGGACTTTCCTCGCCGCATGCGCCGCGGCCGTCCGGCGAACTCACAGTCAGAACGGTAGCCCGGACCCGGCTGTTCCCTATCGAGTGTCGCGTGTTTGCCGCCGGCAAGCCTTCGGATGGACCGAGCGCCGGGAGGCAACCGGGCGGATTGTGGTCGGATACGACGGAAGCCGCATCGGCACATTGAGAAGAGAATCGGCCCTTCAGAAACGCTCGAGGTGCTCCTCGAGGCTGGCCACCCACCCGGCAGGGAGATTCCAGTG
>JABMPV010000156.1 GCA_013202595.1 bacterium | reverse complement strand
CCCTCGTGCTCGGCGGAGCGGCCATCGTCCTCATCGCCAACACGATTCGCATGGCCATCTACGCCAGGCGCGATGAGATCGCCATCATGAAACTGGTCGGGGCGGGCAACTGGTTCATTCGGATCCCATTTCTGCTCGAGGGCTTCATCGAAGGGGTGCTCGGGGCCCTTCTCGCCGTCATTGTCGTCTGGGGAGCTCGCTCGTCGATCGTGCAATTGCTCAGCACCGTCGCCGATCCCACGGGTATCGAGGTTCCGTTCGAGTTCCTGCTGAGACAGGCGATCCTCGTGCTCGGATTCGGCGCAGGCACCGGTCTGCTTGGAAGCGCGTTCGGCATGTGGGGCTTCCTCAGGGACTGATCATGCGAACGGGTCGCGCCGTACTTGCGGGAGCCCTCCTGGCAGCAGTCGTAGCCGCTCCCGCCTCCGCGGATCTCAACGGTGAGCTGTCGGAGGTTCGCAACCGCGTCGACTCACTCCGATCTCAGGTCTCCGGAACCGAAGGCGAACGTTCCGATCTCGCAGGGTCGATCCTCGACACCGCCGCCCGACTCGATGTGCTGAGCGCTGAACTGGCCGAGTCCGGAGCGGCCCTCGCTGAGACCGAGGCCGAGATCGGAGGGATCACAGCCACCGTCTCCCTGCTCGACGACTCGATCGATCGGCGTGAGACGGCCGTGGTCGATCTCCAGAGCAGGGTCGGCTCCTCGCGAGAGGCGGCGCTGCGGCGAGTGGTCCAGCTGTACATGGCCGCGGACTCCGCCGGTATCAATTCGCTGGTGGTCGAGGACGTCCAGCAGACCACGGTGGGAGCGGTGTACGCCGAGCGGATCGAGGCCATGGCCCGGGCCGAGATCGCTCGCTTCGAATCACTTCGCCGGTCGGAGGAGCAAGCGGTTGCCAGGTTGGCGGTCGAGCGCACCGAGCGCGCCGATCAGATCGCCACTCTCGAATCGCAGCGGGCATTGCGCCAGGCGCGAGCCGATGATGTGGCGGCCAGGACCGGAGCGGTGCAGTCGCTGCTCGCCGAACAGGTGGCCTTGCTCGCCCAGATGGATGCGGAGATCGCCGAGATCGAAGGCGAGATCTCCTCTCTCGAACGTGAGCAGGATCGCATCCAGGAGCTCATCAGGATCGAGTCGTCGACTGGCGGCACCAGGCCGCAGGGGATCCTCGTCCGGCCGGTCGCCGGTGGCGTCTCCTCGGGGTTCGGACCGAGGATCCACCCGATCTACGGGACCGTTCGCATGCACACCGGAGTCGACATGAACGCATCATGCGGTGTCGAGATCAGAGCGGCCGAAGCCGGCAGGGTGTTCCTGGCCGACTGGAAGGGCGGGTACGGTCTCACCGTGATGATCGACCACGGCGGAGGGATGTCCACCCTGTACGCTCACCAGACCATCACTGCCGTCGGGTACGGCCAGCAGGTGCAGCGCGGCCAGGTGATCGGCTACGCGGGCACCACCGGCACCTCGACGGCGTGCCATCTCCACTTCGAGGTGCGGCTCGGCGGTGCACCCGTCGACCCGGCACCATATCTCTGATTATGAGCACCAGAAACATCGCCACCAACCGCAGAGCGCGGTTCGACTATCACATCCTGGAGACCTTCGAGGCCGGGATGGTCCTGCGCGGCTCGGAAGTGAAGAGCCTTCGGGCCGGGCGGGTCAATCTCAAGGACTCCTACGGGCTCATGAAGGACGGGGAGGCGTGGCTGATCGGTGCCCACATATCGCCATACGACTTCTCCCGCATGGGCGGGCATGAGCCGGAGCGCACTCGCAAGCTGCTGCTCCACAAGCGGGAGATCGAGAAGATCGCCTCGGCTCTGGCCGAAAAGGGCCTCACGTTCATTCCCATCAGGATGTACTTCGACGACGGCCTCGCCAAGATCGAGATGGGTCTGGCCAAGGGCAAGAGCCGCTTCGACAAGCGTGAGACACTGAAGCGCAAGCAGGCAGACCGCGAAATGGAGCGGGCCATCCGATACAGGAGTATCGATTGAGGATCCGAACGGCACTGGTGGTTCTGGTGTTGGCGATTGCGGGATGCACCGGTGATCCCGGTGCCGAGTCGGCCACGACTGAAGCTCCCCGGACCACCGTGACCACGTCGTCCTCGACCTCGACGACGCTTCCGACCACCACCTCGTCGACGTCTTCCACCACCATCGCGGTCATCGTGTTCGTAGAGGTGACCACCGCGGACGGCACCTGGGCGTTCCCCAGAGAGGCGTGCAGTGAGGACGCCGGGAGGACCGGCGCCGTCGTGGATGCACTCGCAGAAGCAGATGATGCCCTTCGCAGCGTCGTCGGGCGGCGGGTGTCGGGTTGGCCCACCACCACCCTTCCCTTGGACTCAGAGGGGTTCGAGGCCGACGCTCTCTCTGCTGCAGTCGGGGCGCTGGTCCTGGCCGGCGTGCTCGACGTCACCGATGAGACCATCGCCGGATGGCTCGAGTACGAGCAGGGATACGCGGATGCCGACCAGGGATGGGCGGGGATCGACATCATCTCCACCCGACTGGATGCGTGGCAAGGGATTGCCGGCGAAGTGACCGCCGGGCTTTCCGACTCCTGCGCTTAGCGGGTCGGGAACAGGATTAGGGGGTTCACTGTTGTACCATGTGCGTGCGCTAAGACCGCGCTCCCACACGGGGGTGAAATGGTTTCGACTTTGAGGGTTGATGCGCCGGAAGCGAGCCGAGGTCCCCGGAGTCCTCGTTAAAGAGCCGGGACAAACCATATGTGCCGAGGATAACCTCGCACTGGCAGCCTAATTAGCTAGCCACGCCCGCCGGTCGGTTGTTCCCAACGATCGGATGGGTGTCACCCTTGGGAGCTGCAACCACCGGGAGCCGGGACCGGCGGGTCAAGATCAATTCCGGCTGGAGCGTCCGGTTCCGTGCCGTTAGCGGCCGGTTCGCTCGAGACACTCGCTATCGGCTGCGCTCGGAGATGCCGGCGCTGAAGCCTCAGAGGACCGGGGTTCGACTCCCCGCACCTCCACATACGAGAAGGGCGACCCCCAGGGGTCGCCCTTCTCGTTGGGTGACTGTGATCGCGCTCAGCGACGCGGTGGCGGTTCTCGCCCCCATCGGTAGGTTGCGCGCCCATGGATACAGCAGAGCTCGAAGTCCGGTTCGACGACTCCACGACTCCGGTACTCGGTGACAGAGCACCCCGCGTTCTCCTCATCGGCCTGGCAGCAGGCGTGCTCGCAGAGCAGATGGTTCATGCCATGGCATTCGAATATGCACCGGCCGGGGTGGGAATGAGCGTGATGCTGCTCATCCCGATCCTCGCCCTGGTGCTCGGAAGGTGGGTGATCGGAACGGGTCCGTCTCCGACGTCGCTGGCACTGCTGGTTTCCGCTGCGCTGTTCGCCGTACTGCTGTCAGTGAGATCTTCGCCCGTGCTGATCACCTGGAACGTGGCCGGTGTGATCCTGATCTTGCCGGTGGCCATCTACTTCTACGGAGGGGCCCCGATCAGGCGCCTGACGCTATGGGACCACTCCAGAATCGTGATCAGAGGCCTCATCGAGTCAGTCGTGCACCCCGTTCAGATGGCCCGCCACGACATGCCCGGCTGGAGCCGGAGCATCCGGGCGACGATGGGCCGCAGTCGTCCGGTGCTGCGAGGCGCCGTTGTCGCCCTGATCCTCCTTGGTGTGTTCGGTGCGCTGCTGGCATCGGCCGACGCGGTGTTCGCCAACCTCGTGGGGTCGGTATTCGAGTGGGACATCGAGGCGGGGATCGTCATGGGCGCAGCTGTGATCGCACTCGGGATCGCCTGGGTGGTCATCGCTGTGGCCCGGATGGCTGCAGACCGGACGCCTCTTCCCGAGACCGGGAGGAGGCCGGGTTATCTGGGAAGAGCCGAGACCATCGTGATGCTCGCCCCGCTGACCGCTCTGTTCGCCGTATTCGTGGCGATCCAGTTCACCTACCTGTTCGGTGGTGTCGACACCATCGCGGCGACGGGAGGGCTGACGAGAGCCGACTACTACCGGCAGGGCTTCTTCCAGTTGGTCGTCGTGGCGGCTCTCGTGACCCTGTTGGTCCTCTCCGTGGACTGGGCTCACCGGCGGGCGGGTGAGCAGCAGGAGAAGCCGATCGCGGCGCTGTACGGGTCCCTGGTGATCCTGACCGCAGTGATGGTGGCGAGCGCCATGGTGAGGCTCAAGCTCTATGTCGACTCATTCGGGCTGACCGAATTGCGGGTGTACACCACGGCGTTCGTGATGTGGATCGCTCTGCTGCTCGTCTTGCTGCTCGCCACTGTCGTGCGCGGACGACGGGAGTGGTTCGCCGCAGGGTCGCTCGCCGCGGCGATCCTCATCGGATTGACGCTGAACGGCGTCAATCCCGATGGTCTGATCGCCAGAGTCAATATCGACCGCCATGTGTCGGACGGGATCGAGTTGGATGCGGATTACTTGACGGGGAACCTCTCGAGCGATGCGATCCCGGCCATCGTCGGAGGCGTCGATCAGATCTCGGATCCCTGCGTCCGATCCGAACTGATTGCAGGGGTCCTCGGCTCGGTGGATACATCGGGCGGGTGGCGGTCCTCTCACCTGGGTCGCTCCCTGGCCAGCCACGCGTTGGCATCGCTCGACGTGAACACACCACCCGGCTGCTCGGGCTGATCGAAGCCAGCGAGAAGGACGGCCCACCAGTGCCGCCCTTCTCGTGGCAGGATCGGGTCGCCCTGCACCCCCGGGACTACCGATTGGGTCGGGGGTGATGATGCCCGTTCGCCGCGCGGGCCGTCGTGGCCCGGCAGCCTCGACGAAGTGACTGCGCAGGGTGACCGGGCGTAGGGTGCTCACTCCTCTGACTCCCCGGTATCCGGTGGATCGATGAAGGTCCATTCACCGTTCTGGGTATCGAAGAGCGCAGTGACTCTGAATACATAGAAGACGATGAGGTCGCGACTCTCGTCGTAGGCCGCTGCACCACCGGCCACCTCGCCCGGAAGGTCTTCGGCCCTACTCCACTCTCCGTCGGCGCCCAGCCATACCTCGGAGGAGTACCGCATCTCGGTGATGGAGCCGGCGCCGGTCTGACGGGCCATCAGGCCGCCGCCCCCTATTGCATGGATGGTTCCCGAGGCGTCGATGACCGAGCCAATCCCCCAGCGCTCGACCAGGGGGTCGGGTCCCAGGGACTCCCACGAGTCGGTCGCCGGGTCGAACGCCCACGTGTTCTCCGGGTCATCTCCCAAGCCGCCGAACAGGATGATCCGGCGAGATCCCGCGTCGTAGATCATCTCATGGAAGCCACGCGGTGGAGGGCTGACCGGTGGCGTGACGCGTGCCCAGCGGTTCACCGT
>JABMPV010000155.1 GCA_013202595.1 bacterium | reverse complement strand
GAGTGATACACCACGGCGAGACGGGCGGGTCGAACCACGGCCTGATCATCGTGAAACTGACCGACTGAGAGGACCGGACCATGCGACGACGACTCCTGGGAACCCTGGCTGCAGTGGTGATGGCCGCCATCGGCGTCTTCCTGCTCGTGGCGTACGTCCACGGGGCTGAGGATCGCGCACTCGCCGGTGAGGAGCTGGTGCCCGTACTCGTCGTGAACGATGCGGTCGATAGCGGCACGGACGCCGATGGCCTCGTCGGCTCGATTCGCCTGGAACGCGTTCCGGCCAAGGTCCGAGCCGACGGCGGTGTTTCCGACCTCGACGACCTCGAAGGCCTCGTGGCGACCATCGACCTCTTTCCCGGAGAGCAGCTCACCGACGCCCGCTTCGCCGCCGCCGAGACGCTGGAGGCGGCCAGCGAGGTCGAGCCGCCGCCGGGAACCCTGGAAGTAACGGTGTCGCTCGCCCCCGAGCGGGCGATTGGTGGCCAGATACAGCCGGGCGACACTGTTGCAGTCCTGGCATCCTTCGATCCGTTCACCGTTGGATCGACCGACCCGTCTGAGGAGGGTCAGGAAGTCGAAGTCGGCTCAGGGGGCAGCGGTGTCTTCGTCGGCACGACGGATGGTGGTGATGCTGCCCGCCGCACGCCCAATTCCACAGCGTTGCTGCTGCGCCGGGTCACAGTCACCAATGTCCAGGTCGAGCAATTGCCACGCACCTACGAGGACGAACCGCCTGCCGGCACGCCGGATCTCGCTCCGACGGGAAATCTGATGATCACGCTCGCGGTGACTCCGGATGCCGCCGAGAAACTGGTATTCACCGCGGAGCACGGCTTCGTCTGGCTCGCCAGCGATCCCACGAGTGCCCGTGAAGCGGATCGTGTCGTCGAGACCCGGGAGACGATCTACGAATGAAGCGCATAGTCGTCATCGGCGGAAGCGATCAGTTCTACGGCCGGGTACAGCAGGCCTTCCCGGATGCCGGGGAGCGACTGTACAGGTGGTTCGAGAACCTCGATGGGGTCACCTCGCTGCGGGCCATCCTCACCCTGGACCCGGCAGTAGTCGTCTTCGGGCCCGATCTGCCGCCGAACGTCGCACTGACAGTCGCATCCGAGTTCGATCGTGCTCGTCCCGACGTAAGCATCGTGATCGCGGCTAGAGAGTCAGCCATCGGGGTCGAGCAGGCACTGGCTGTCGGTGTCAGGGGAGTACTCCGGCCCGACTCCGATCCGAAGCAGATCGCCCATGTCATCGGCAAGGCGTTCCACGCGGTGCAGGCAAGGAGCACGAAGGCACCTCGATCGGAGCCGACACGGGTCCCCAAATCGAGAGTCATCACTGTCGCGGGCCCCAAGGGTGGCTCCGGCAAGACGATGGTCAGCACCAACCTCGCGGTCGGTCTCGCCTCCATGGCCCCCCGGGGCGTGGTGATCCTCGATTTGGATCTCCAATTCGGGGACGTCGCCTACGCCCTCAGCCTGAAGCCCCGCCATTCACTGTACGACGCGGTCTCCACGACGGGCCCACTCGATCTCACGACCCTGAAGGTCTTCATTGCCCACCACCGCTCCGAGCTGTACGCCTTGTGCGCACCAGAAGATCCGGCACGTGGCGAGATGATCTCCGCGGACTCGGTCTCGGAGATCGTGTCGCTCCTCATGTCGGAGTTCCGCTATGTCGTCATCGATACCAACGCCGGCCTCTCCGAGCACACGCTCTCTGCGTTCGAGGTCTCCACAGACGTCGTGTTCCTGGCCGACATGGACGTTCCCAGCGTCCGTCATCTACGCAAGGTGCTCGATGCACTCGATCGGCTTGGGATGACCGAGCACGAACGCCACTACGTGCTGAACCGGGCCGACAGCAGGGTCGGGCTCACCATGGCGGATGCTGCGAAGGCCGCCGGAATCAGCATCGACATCGAGATTCCGTCGTCGCGCCACGTCCCGGTGGCGCTCAATACCGGGACACCGCTTCTCCTCTCCAACCCGAAATCGCCGGTGAGCCGGGCTCTGCGAACGCTCATCGACCGCTTCGCCACAGCGGAGGAGCACCCGATCCGCCGACCCATGAAATGGAGCGCCTGATGAAGCTCAGCCAGCGTCTCGATCTGGTTCAGCCGGATCGCCCGGCCGGCGCCCAGGCGACCCCTCACGGCGACGGGCCGGCGCTCCTTCCGAGCGATCCCCTCGCCGAATTCAAGGATCAAGCCCGGTCCGCGCTGTTCGAGAAGCTCGAGAAACGATCGCTGGACCCTTCACTCACCGAAGAGCAGCTACGCGCCTCCGTCACCGCTGAACTGCAGCGCCTGATGGCAGCGGGGGACACCCCGCTGACCGCCGAAGAGCGGGAGCGAATCGCAGGAGAGATCACCCGTGATCTGGTCGGTCACGGCCCGATCGAACGCTTCCTGGACGATCAGGAGGTCACCGAGATCATGGTGAACGGCACCGGCGAGATCTTCATCGAGCGATCCGGAAGGCTCGAGGCGACGGAAAGCCATTTCTCATCCGAGGAGCATCTGCGTCACGTCATCGAGCGGATCGTGGCTCGGGTAGGCCGTCGAATCGACGAGTCCTCGCCGATGGTCGACGCCCGCCTTCCAGACGGTTCGCGCGTCAATGCAATCATTCCGCCGCTCGCGATCGACGGACCATCCCTGACCATCCGGAAGTTCTCCGCCGATCCATACCGTGTAGAAGACCTGGTCAGATTTGAGACGATGACGATCGAGGTCGCCGCACTACTCAAAGCCGCAGTACACGGAAAGCTCAATCTGCTGGTGACCGGTGGCACCGGCACCGGAAAGACGACGCTGCTCAACGTGCTGTCGTCGTTCATTCCTCCGACCGAGCGGGTCGTGACCATAGAGGACGCGGCGGAGCTCCAGCTTCCACTCCGCAATCTCGTCCGCCTGGAGAGCCGCCCACCCAATATCGAAGGCAGGGGACGGGTCGCCATCCGCGATCTCGTTCGCAACGCCTTGCGCATGCGACCCGACCGCATCGTGGTGGGAGAGGTGCGCGGAGCCGAGGCACTCGACATGCTCCAGGCGATGAACACGGGCCACGAGGGTTCGATGTCCACCCTCCATGCCAATTCGCCGCGAGATGCGCTCAGCCGGCTCGAGACGATGGTCCTGATGGCGGGTCTCGAAATCCCCATGAACGCCGTACGCGACTACATCAGTTCCGCGCTCACGCTCATCGCGCACCTCAGCAGGATGCGCGACGGCACCCGCCGGATCACCCACATCACCGAGATCGTCGGCATGGAGGGCGACGTGGTGACGATGCAGGACATCTTCAAGTTCCGCCATGACGGTCTCGACGATGCCGGGCGGGTGAAGGGCAGGCTGGAGGCCACGGGCATCCGCCCGAAGTTCTCCGAGCACCTCACCGATCGCGGAATCGCGCTCCCGGCCGAGATGTTCATCCGCGCCGCCGAGCCGGGGAACAGACAGTGAGACTCGCTGCTGCCGCCGCCGCCCTTCTGGTGCTCCTCGGCGCGACGCCCGCAGGTGCCGGCGAGGAACTGGCGATAGATGACCTCTCTCTCGACGCCTACCCGGAGGTGACGATCGATGTCACGGTGCCCCCTGATATGGCGAGCCTCGACCTGCTCCCGGGGGACTTCGAGGTATTCGTGGCAGGACGGAGGCGCTCGGCCGCCGTCTGGTCGCTGGCGTCTCGTCCCACCGCGGTGATCCTGGTCATCGACACCTCGGGGAGCATGGATGGAGCCCCGATGGAGGGCGCGGTCGCTGCTGCAACGGCCTTCCTGGAACGACTCCCCGAGACCGCCGACGTGGCCGTGGTGTCCTTCGGTGACACACCGACGGTGACGGCCGAGCCCGGGACATCACCCTCCGACGCCGCCGCGGCCCTGTCGACGCTCTCCGCCGGCGGTGAGACATCGCTCTACGACGCCGTGCTGGCCGCCGTTCGCCTGTATCCCGTGGACGCCGAAACCCGGAGGATCCTTATCGTCCTGTCCGATGGCGGAGATACGGTCAGCAGCGCACCGCTGGCTACCGCCGTTCGCGGCGTCGAATTGTCGAATGCAGAGCTGCACATGATCTCCCTCGACAGTCCGGAGGCCGACATCGCTCCACTCGAAACGCTTGCCACAGCGGGGGGCACCGGTGTGTCCAGTGCGGACACTTCCGGCCTGTCGTCGGTATTCGAGTCGATCGGGGACACGGTGCTCGGCAGATACCGGATCGTGTTCGCCACCGACGCCACAGGTCCGACCGAGATCGCCATTCAGGTCCGGCACCAGTCCTTCTCGGCGTCGGCGACCACCCGGGCGATGTTTCCGGTGGCGCCGGCGGTGAGTGCCGCGCTGCCTGCGCCCGCCACGACGATCGCCGGCTCCGATCCGCCCGTCACCGGTGTACCCGACGCCGCCGGCGCCGAGGCTCACCCGCAGCCCTCCTTGATCGGCAGTTCATGGACACTTCCTGCCGGTGTAGCCACAGTCATCGGTGGGGTGTTGGCTCTGGTGTTGTTGACATCGCGGGACGGGTCCCGTGCCCGAGCCTCGGTCGCGGACATCGCTCCACCGAAACGGCGGCGGTTCAAGGAGGTACTCGCTTCCCTCTCACACGGAGCCGAGACGGCTGCAGACGAGGTCTTGCGGCGTCGGGGTTCTTCGGCAGGCATCGAGGCCGCACTCGATCGGGCAGGGCTCTCCATCAAACCCACCCAATACGCCGTCGCCGCCGTGGTCAGCGTGATTGCGCTCGGCGTCGCCGGAAGTGTCT
>JABMPV010000154.1 GCA_013202595.1 bacterium | reverse complement strand
CGTGGACGCACTTCACCGTGCGTCGAGGACGAGGACACAGCCGGGGGCGTCATCTGGCCGTCGTGAACGCGGCAAACGTTTGTGGTCGGGGCACTAGCCTCCCGGCGCCTGGAGACGGAAGGACGACCCCGATGACCAGATGCCTGCAGCGACTGCTGACGACCCACCCTCATGCTGGCCGTGGTGGCGTCGGGGTGCGGTGACGACGAAGCCGTGACCGGTCAGAACCCACAGAAGACCACCATCACTTCCCCTGGTGCGGTCACCACACCCGTGACGGAGCCGCCGGAGTCGACCATCACGACTTCCTCACCCACCTCGACCAGTGCACCGACCACCACTTCGACGGTTCCCGCGCCGATGCTCGGTACCCGCGACGAACCGGTGCCTGCAGGCGAAGCGGTGTCGATCGAGGACTGGGAAGTGACGGTGCTGTCGGCCATCCACGATCGCGGGAAATCTGTGCTGGTCGGTATCACACGACGACGCCGGGCCTCTCCTGGTGATCGCCGATCAGAGCTTCTCCACAGATGAGACCAGGTTCTTCCTTGCGACCTGAGCCCGTACCGGATCAGACCGCGGCGATGGCCACGAAGGTCATGAAGCCGGCCAGGAGGACCGCACCTTCCCAGCGGTCCAGCCTGCGACCGGTCAGAGCCAGGAACCCCGCCACGGCCGATGCGCCGATCATGAAGACGATTGCGCTGCGGAACTCACCGCCGATCGCGCCCGGCCCGATCGCGCCCGCCGCACCCATCACCATGAGGCTGTTGAACAGGTTGGACCCGAGCACATTTCCGAGCACGAGATCGGTCTCCCCGCGCCGCGCTGCGGACAGCGCCGTGGCCAACTCGGGAAGGCTGGTGCCCACCGACACGATGACCAGTCCGACGAATGCCGCTGTGATACCCAGTTCATCTGCCATCCGGGTGGCACCCCTCACAAGGAGATCGGCCCCGAACAGAGTCAGGGCGAGGGCACCGAGACCGAACGCAATCTCCCTGCCGGATGAAACGTAGGACTTGAAGTCGGAAGGCTCCTCGTCTGCACCGGCGACCTCATCCGATTCGACCACGAGGATCCGCTCTTCATCCGGCTCATCAGGCAGATCCTCATAGTCATCCGCAGAGGCTTCGTCCGGGTCCGATCGTGCCCAGTACACCATCACCAAGGCAACACCGATCATGCAGACGGCGAGGATCACGCCCTCGACCCTGCCGATTCTCAGGTCCCAGAGGAACACCGCAAGCAGGATGGTCGCGCCGAGCATGAGACCGCCTTCGCGCCTGATGGTCCTCACGCGCGACACGATCGGCCTCACCAGGGCAGTCGCTCCCAGCACCAGGGTCAGGTTTGCGACGTTGGAGCCCACGACGTTGCCCGCCGCGATATCGATCTGCCCCCGGGCAGCGGCCAGGCTCGACACGAGCAGTTCGGGAGCAGACGTCCCCAGACCGACGACGAGGGCACCGATGAGGATCGGTGACATCCCCCACACCCGGCTCATCCGGGCGGCGGAGAGCACGAATCGATCGGCCGCCAGGGTCAGCAGGATCAACCCGCTCAACAAGAAGGCGGCAGCAGTCAGCATGGGGGATTGGAGCGCACAGAGGTCACCGGCGGCGATGGTACTTCCACCACGAGTCGATCAGCCCAACCCGCGACCCGGACCAGTCGAGTCGGTGTCCGGGGACCACACCCGTCCTCCCGGTGCCGCCGGGGATATGCTCGGCGGCATGAGCGATTGGCAGGAACTCGGCGACGGTGTGTTCACGAAGAGATACGCCTCCCTCGATATGGAGATCGGAGCAGTTGTGTGCGGGGACGGGGTGCTGGTCATCGACACCAGGGCCCACCACGGCCAGGCGCGCGATCTCATCGTCGATCTCCGGGAGATCACCAAGCATCAGGTCCGATGGGTGCTCGACACGCATCACCACTGGGACCACACCTTCGGCAACGGGATCTTCGCCCCCCGCGCGGCCATCTGGGGCCATACGCGGTGCGCCGACGCCCTCATCGAGCACGGTGAGGCGATGCGGGCGCAGGTGAAGCAGTGGGCGCCGGACCTCGCAGACGCCTTCGACGAAGTCGACATCACGCCACCCGAACACACCTTCTCCACGTCGGTCACCCTGTCGCTCAACGACCGGGTCGTCGAGTTCCATCACCTCGGCAGGGGCCACACCGACAACGACGCCATCGCCGTGGTCCCGGATGCAGGGGTTGTCTTCGCCGGCGACCTCATCGAGGAGAGCGCTCCGCCGGCATTCCAGGACTCGTACCCATTGGAGTGGCCCGGCACACTCGCCGGAGTCCTGACCAAGGTATCGGGGGCGGTCGTCCCCGGGCACGGTGCCGTCGTCGACGCCGCTTTCGTATCCACCCAACACGAGCAGATCGCCGAGGTTGCCCGACTCGCCAGATCGCACCATGAGAACGGGGCAACGATCGAGCAGGCCGTGTCTGAGGGCGGCCCGTTTCCCGACAAGACGCTGGAAGTCGCCTTCGCGAGAGCGTGGCTGCACATGGGTGACAAATGACATATGACATGCCCCCGGGCTGGTTCGTCGACGCCCTCGCTGCGCCGCTGGCCGAGCACACCATCGAGGTGGACGGCACTCCCGTCCACTACCTCGACTGGGGCGAACCCGCTGCGCCGGGCCTGGTGTTCGTCCATGGCGGCGCAGCACACGCCCACTGGTGGTCGTTCCTCGCCCCGCTGTTCACCCACCAATGGCACGTGGTGGCTCTCGACCTCAGCGGGCACGGCGACAGCGGACGCCGGGAGACCTACTCGCACGAGACGTGGGCGCATGAGGTCATGTCGGTGGTCGAGGACGCCCGGTTCCCCGGTCCGCCCGTCATCGTCGGTCACAGCCTCGGGGGACTCGTCGCCATCCAGACGGCACACGATCACGGGGACGAGTTGGCCGGGGCGGTCATAGTGGACTCACCTGTGCGCCGCCCCGACCCCGAGTCGGAGGAGGGCGTTCGCGGCAGAGCGTTCCGCTCACCGGGCACCTATCCCGACCTCGCCACCGCGATGGGCAGGTTCCGCTTGATCCCCGAGCAGCCGTGCAACAACCGCTTCATCATCGACCACGTCGCCCGTCATTCCCTCCGTGAGACCGAGGACGGTTGGGAGTGGAAGTTCGACCCCACGCTGTTCCGCCACACGATGGTGACCATGCGCGACCAACTGGTCGGCGTGCGGTGCCGCATCGCCCTGTTCCGGGGCGAGTTGAGCGTCGTCGTACCACCCGACACGGCCGCGTACATGTACGACCTCGTCGAGAGGAAAGCGCCGGTCATCTCGATCCCAGAAGCCCACCACCATCTGACCCTCGATCAGCCACTGGCCTTCGTGGCGGCCCTCCGCACCTTGCTGCACGACTGGGAGCATTCGATCCCCCGCCCCGCCCGCTTCTGATCAATTGCCACGGCGCGGTAGCGTGTCGCCGACATGATCGATCTTTCACTTCTCGAGGAGAAAGCCAGACACGCGCTGCCACGCAGCCTGTGGGAGTACTTCGCCGGCGGCGCCGACTCTGAACAGACCCTCGTCGACAACGAAGAGGCCTGGAAGCGATTCCGCCTGGTGCCCAGGGTGATGAGGGATGTCGGAGACGTCATCACCGACGTCGAGATCCTCGGGTCCAAGCTGCGCCTGCCCGTGATCGCCGGCCCGTGGTCATTTCAGGGACTCGCTCACACCGACGGCGAGTGCGCCACGGCTACCGGGGCCGGCGCCGTTGGGTCGCTGTTCGTCGCACCTGTGATCGCCACGCGTTCCCTCGAAGAGACCGGCCCGGCCAACACCGGGATCCCCGCATGGTTTCAGTACTACATGCTCAAGGACCGGGGCAGGACCGCGGCGCTGATAGAACAGGCCAAAGAGGCCGAGTACTCGGCACTGGTCCTCACCGTCGACAAGCTCCCGATCGCAGGTAAACGGCGACGCAAGGCGGCCAGTTGGCTGACCCTGGACAAGGGCATGCGCATCCCCAACTTCAACTACGAGACCGAGACCGATGAGGTGGGTCCGGACGAGTACTTTGCCAACATCCTCGACCATGCCCCGTCGTTCGATGACATCACCTATGCCAGAGAGGTCACAGGCTTGCCTGTCATCGTCAAGGGCATCCTCGATCCTCACGACGCCCTCAGGGCGGTCGACTTCGGAGCCTCAGGTGTGGTCGTGAGTAACCACGGCGGCCGGCAACTCGACGGAGCCATCTCGACCGCCGACGCACTCCCCGCGGTGGTCGCCGCCGTCGAAGGGCGGGTGCCCGTTCTGGTGGACGGAGGCATTCGCTCGGGAGCGGACGTGATGAAGGCGCTCTCGATCGGTGCCAGCGCCGTCCTGGTGACCAGGCCCATCATCTGGGGTCTGGCTCTCGACGGTGCCGACGGCGTGACCGCCGTGCTGAACGAACTGCACGATGAGTTGGTCCACACCATGGCTCTGTCCGGAACCCCCACCGTGGATGAGATCGACCGGGCCAGGGTTCGCAGCATCTGAGCACCGATTCCCCCGGCGGCCGCGTGGCACCATGGGTTCGATCAGCGATCGACACACCGGAGGCACCGTGCCCGAACAGCCCCTGATTCGTGACGTCCAACCGACCGATCGAGAGGAGTGGCAGGACCTGTGGGAGCAGTACCTCGTCTTCTACAAGGCGAACCTCCCCGAAGACACCACCAACTTCCTGTGGCGGCGGATCTTCGACGATGACGACCCCGTCTCGTGCGTGGTCGCCGAGGTCGATGGTGTCGTGGTCGGCATCACCACTACTTCCCCCAGCCAGACACGTGGGAGACGGGACCGGTCTGCTACCTCCAGGATCTCTTCGTGGACGAGGCCCTCCGCGGGTCCGGAATCGGCAGGAGCCTGATCCTCGAGGTGCACCGTCGCTGTGGCGAGAACGACTGGCGCCTCCTCCTCTGGCAGACGGCAGAGGACAACACAGCGGCGCGAAGGCTCTACGACGACCTCACTGGCGAGACGAACGGGTTCGTGGGGTATCAGATGGATATCGGGAAGCGCCGTTCGTCGGACCCTTCCGAGAACACCCAATAGGACCCGTGCCCGTCGGGTTCAACGAAGTGGTTCGATGAGGTCCGGCACGTTGTTTCGCACACTGTTGACCAGGCTCGACACAGGGTGTTCGGCCAGTCGGCCCTCCGGGGCTGGAATCAGCATCTGGCGTAGCGCATCGACATCGTCGAACTCCCTGTCGAGCCACAGGTCCCACGCCGACGGGTCCAAGATGACCGGCATCCTGTCGTGGATGGGCCGGAGCAGATCGTTGGGATCGGTGGTGACGATCGTGCACGTTGCGATCCGATCGCCGGTCTCAGGGTCGCGCCACACCGACCACAGACCGGCCAGCGCCAACGGCGACCTATCACCGGCATGGATGAAGTGGGGAAGCTTGCCCTTGTCCTCAATCCGCTGCCACTCGTAGAAGCCATCGGCGGGGATAATGCATCGCTTGGAGACGAAGGCGTCCCGGAAGGCCGGTTTCTCCACCACCGTCTCCGACCTGGCGTTGATGTGACGGGCGGCGATCTTGCGGTCCTTGGCCCAGAACGGCAGTAGGCCCCACCGGAATGCGCCCAACTGGCGCTCGCCACCGTGCTCGGCGACCGCATAGACGGCATCGGTGGGTGCCACGTTGTACGACGGCTTCAGCACCTCACTCACCACGACGTCCGCACCGAAGTACCCGGCGTATTCCGAGGGATCGGCACTCTGCACGAATCGACCACACATGGGGGTGATGATTGCAGGCACCGCAGCCAACCACACGGCCGATCTCAACTCTGCTTCAGCACCACGGGACCGTCGAAGAAGGTGCGCACCGTCGGATACGCCAGTTCGACCCGATTGGCGGCTTCGATGCCGCGCAGCAGACTCTTCCAGATCTCGCCCTCGATCGTGCGGAGTTCCCTCACCGGGAGCAGCACTCGCCCTGTGAGGAGTACGCCGCTGTCGTTGACCGTGAGGTGCACGGTGGGGGTGAGCTGAGGGTTCTTGATCTGATAGGCGCTGGCTGCCTCGCGGAACTGGCGGAGGACGCTCTTGTCGGATGGATCGGGTCCGTGCGAGGTGAGAACCGAAGCGATGAGCGCCTCCGCTTCCTCCCAATCCGACTCGAACGTGACCAGCACCGGAATCTCGTGCCACAGGTACTCAAAGGCTTCGGTGTAGTTGATCAGGCTCTCGGTGAACACGGTGCCGTTGGGTACGTGGACGAGGCGTCCCGTCGTCTGGTCGGCGGCCACACGATCGCCGGCGATCTCGAGGAGCGTGAAGCGAAACGCCCTGATGTCGACGACATCGCCTGCCCGGCCCGCGATCTCGACCCGGTCACCCAGGCGGAAAGCCCTCCGCAAGACGATGTATGCCCATCCCGCCAGGTTCTTGAGCACATCAGACAGAGCGATGGCGAGACCTGCAGTCAGCAGGCCGATATAGGTGGCCAGACCGCTCCCCTCCAGCCAGATGGAGGCGAGGACGATCACCCCAATGATGGTGATGACGTAACTGGTCAGCTTCCTGGTGCGATACCAGACGGCCGCATCCTCGATACGACGGTGGACGAGGCTCAGTATCACCCAGCGCACAACGGCCAGCGCCACCACAATGCCGCCGGTGACGATGAGTTGCGCCTGCCACCTGGTGAGGCTGAGCGCCTCCGCGATTCGCTCGATCATGAAGCGAGGCTATCGGTGCCACCCTCCGGCCCAGGGGATTGTGGCGTCGGGGCAGTCGGCAGGGTGGTGGCCTCCCCCAATCGGGAGGGAGACCACCTGCGACTCCGGCCACTCCAAGCGAAGCGGCTCCGGCCACTCCGGGGATCAGCTTCGCCACTCGAAGGAGATGGCGGCCACTCCAGGGATCAGCTTCGCCACTCGAAGGAGATGGCGGCCACTCCAGGGATCAGCTTCGCCACTCGAAGGAGATGGCGGCCACTCCAGGGATCAGCTTCGCTACTCGAAGGAGATGGCGGCCACTCCAGGGATCAGCTTCGCTACTCGAAGGAGATGGCTTCGAGGATGTCCGTCTTGGCACCGCGACGGGCCGGGAGCAGCGACGCCAGGACACCGCCGAGTGCCGCAGCCACCAGGTAGAAGAGCAACTGTCCCCATGGAAGGGTCAACTTGATGCCTTCGCCGATGGCCACCACGACCGCGGCACCGAGCACCACGCCGACGACGAGGCCGAGCACGGCTCCGAAGATGCCAATGAGCACCGCTTCCCAGCGGATCATGCGCTTCACCTGACGGCGGGTCATACCGACTGCGCGCAACAGGCCGATCTCACGCCGCCGCTCGATGATGGACAGGGCCATCGTGTTGGTGATGCCGAGCAGTGCGATGAGGATCGCCATGGCGAGCAGTGCAGTGACCACATTGAGCAATGCGTCGATCTGAGCACCGACCTTATCGACGTACTCCTCCTTATCGCTCATCTCGGCGTTGGGGTACTCCCCCACAACCGCTTCGAGAGCCGGGCGAACGGCGACGGGGTCGCTCCCGGCGGCGACATTGACCAGCATCATCGCTGCGAACCGGTTGTCGAAGTTCTCCTCATACATCTCCATCGAGATGACCACGTCGATCTGGAACAGGCTCGCGCCGAAGATGGCGACGACCTCGAGGTCGGTGATGACCCCGTTGGGGAACTCGATGGGATAGGGGTCTCCGATTCCGAAGCCCTCGACATCCGAGTGGAGCATCACGGTTCCTGGTCCCATTCGACCGAAGTCGCCCGCCTCCAACTCGAGTCGGACGGTCTGGTCGACCTCGGGGTCGAATGCAGCGAGGAAACTCTCGGTCTGCCCGACCGGATCCCGGTAGGCGCCATACCGCACGACGGAGACCACGGAGACTTCGTCGAGGGCACGGAGGTCGTCGGCCAACTGCACGCTGATGCCCGACATCGTCGGGTCGGCGAAGCCACCCGTCTCGATCTGATAATCGGCCGAGACCTCGGAGCCCACAGCCTCTGTGATGCTCGCCTTGAGTGAGGCAGCCATCGTTGCGATCACCGCGACGAGAGCCACTCCGATCATCAAAGCAGACGCAGTAGCCGCCATCCGCCGGGGCTTGCGGACCGCGTTGTCCCTGGCAAGGCGGCCGGTGATTCCCAGCATGCGCGGGAGCGGGGCGCCCACGATCTGACCAAAGCGGCGGGCCATCAGCGGAGCCAGGATGGCAACGGCCAGGAACACGACGCCTGCCCCGAGACCCACCAGCAGCAGCGCCTGGTCGATCTCGGTGAACAAGCCGATCAGCAGCATCGCAGCGCCGATGACCAGCACACCCAGGCCGATGTACAACCGCTTGCGCAGCGACTTGAAGTAGGTCGACTCGGTGTCACGCATCGCCGCGAGAGGCGCCACGCGGGCCGCCTTGCGCGCCGGGAGGATGGCCGAAGCCAGGGTGATGCCCACCCCGACGACCATGCCGATGATGATCGTGCGCGGCAGCACCGTGAGCGGGCCCGACGGGAAGCCGAACCCGATGGCGGAGAACAGCGACTTCAGGCCGAGCGCCAGCAGGATGCCGGCACCGACGCCGATGGCTGACGCAATGATGCCGACGATCAGAGCCTCGAAGAACACCATCCTGGTCACCTGGGCGCCGGTGGCCCCCACCGCTCGCAGCATGGCCAATTCCTTCGTCCGCTGCGAGACGATCACCCTGTAGGTGTTCTGGATGATGAACCCACCGACGAACACAGCGATCATCGCAAACACCAGGAGAGCGGTGTTGAAGCCTCCGACCCCCTGGTCCACCTGCTCCCGGCCCTCCTCGATCTCGACTTCACCCAGGACGACCTCAAGGCCCTCGTCGAGGAACGCAGCAATCTCTGCCTGCACGGTGGGGATATCGGCACCGTCCGCCGTCATGATGGATATCTGGTTGTACTTGCCTTCGAGGTCGAGTATCCGCTGGGCAGTCGGCAACTCGAAGACCGCAAGGGTGGCACCGAGCAGGTTGTCGGCGTCGCCGAACCCTAGGATCCCGACGATCTCGAACGTCTCCACGCCGAGCGGAGTGATGACATCGATCTGATCTCCGACAACGAAGCCCTTGGCGTCGGCAGTGAAGGCGTCGATCCCGATCTCGCCCGGACCTTCCGGACCGCGTCCTGAGCGGAGCGTGAGTGCAGAGACGTCGTCGAAGTTCTCGTCCCACGAGAAAGCGAGGGTGGGCGGACCGACACCGCCGATCGGATTGCCCTCCTGGTCCACCAACTGGGCGAAGCCGGAGATGATCGGGACGGCGGTCTGGACCCCGTCGATGGCTTCCACCTCGGCGAGCAATGTGTCGGGCACGGTTCCGAGTTCGGTGGCGAACTGGAAGTCCGTCTCGGCACGGACCACGAGGTCCACTGTGGCGCCTTCTTGCTCGAACAGGACGTCGAATGCTGACTTGAGGCTATCCGTGAAGACATAGGAGCCAGCGACGAACATGACGCCGAGCACGATGGCGAGCGCTGTGAGCGTCAGCCTGACCTTGTTGGCTGCGACGCTCTTGAGAGAGAGCTTGAGCACGTCAGCCTCCCAGCGACTTCATCCGCTCGAGGATCGAGTCGACAGTCGGTCCCTCGAGTTCCTCGACGCAGCGCCCGTCGGCCAGGAAGACCACCTTGTCTGAGATGGATGCCGACTTCGGATCGTGCGTGACCATGACGATGGTCTGACCGAACTCGTCTGCTGCGCGTCGGAGAAACCCCAGGACCTCTGAGCTCGACTTCGAGTCGAGGTTCCCCGTCGGCTCATCGGCGAACACGATCTCGGGGCGAGCAACCAGGGCCCGCGCCGCGGCCACTCTCTGCTGCTGGCCCCCCGAAAGCTCAGACGGCTTGTGGGTGAGACGATCGGTGAGCCCCATCGTCCCGGTGACCATGTCGAACCACTCCTGATCCACATAGCCACCGGCGATATCGATTGGCAGTGTGATGTTCTCGGAAGCCACCAGCGTGGGGATGAGGTTGAACGACTGGAAGACGAATCCCACCTTCTGCCGGCGGAGCAGTGTCATCTCCTTCTCGCTGAGCCCGCTGAGGAGCGTCTCGCCGATGTAGGCGGCGCCACCCGAAAGCGTGTCGAGGCCCGCAGCACAGTGCATGAGGGTGGATTTGCCCGAACCCGACGGCCCCATGATGGCGGTGAACTTCCCGGCCTCGAATGCGATGTCGATGTCGTCGAGCGCGCGCACCTCGGTGTCGCCCTCGCCGTAGATCTTGATGCCACCCACCACCCGGGCGGCCACTCGCGTGTCAGTCATTCTCCGACTCATCCCTTCGCTCGACCTTGATGGTGCAGTTGGTCACCATCGCGGCAACCGCTCCAACGGCCACCCACAGCGGCAGCAGCACGGCACCAATGACTCCGACGGTCACCGGTATCTCGAGGATCGTGGCCCCGTCCTCGCCGGTGATGACTACGTGGCGAACGTTGCCTTCGCGGATCAACTCGCGGACACGTCCGACGAGGTTCTCGCCTTCGACCTGGAATTCCTCGAAGCGGTCTCCCGCGGTGTCGCCGTCGGCGCGGTCGGTCACGATCTACCCCCTTGTGGAAACGCGAACAACCACGGTAACAGTGCCGGGAGTCGAGGTGTCAGCCTCTCCGGCGGCGTCTTCCGCCCGACGAGGCCCGCGGCTCCCATGCGAAGAACTTGAGAGCGAGGCCGAGGCCGATGAGGCCCCAGACGATCATGACGGCCAGATGGCCCCATCTCCACCCCAGATCGGTCGTCACAGGGCTGAACACGTCCTGGAAGGCGCGTACGAAGTGCTTCAAGGGGAAGACGTTGCCGATTACTTCGAGCCACCGTGGTGGATCGTCCAGTGGCAGGAACACGTCCGAGATGAAAGCCAGCGGGAGGATGGTCGCATTGGCCACCGCCGGTGCGCTGTCGCCGGTCGGCGCCAGACCGGCCACCGCCAACCCGAGTGCGGCGAAGCACGACACACCGATGATGAACGTGACGATGGCTGCAGGGATGGTCTCCACCCTGACGTGGAGGTCGTAGGCGACCGCACCCACGACCAGCATCGCCACTACTGCGATCGATGCGATCCATACACCCGATCCGATCCGTCCCCCGAGATACGACCATGCACGGAGCGGTGTCCCCCGGAACCTCTTGAGGATCCCTTCGTCGCGTGCGATTGCGGTGCCGATCGCAAGGTTGGTGTAGGTGGCGGACACCGCGCCGAAGACGGCAAGCGATGGTGCGTAGAACTGGGCAACCGTGAACGACCCTCTCCCCGCGATGTCGATCCTGTCGTTGCCGAACATGACTGCGAACAGCACCAGGAAGAACAGCGGGAAGAACAGCGTGAAGAATGCAGCAACCGGGGTCCTCCAGAACATCGAGTTCTGGTAGCGGACCTGCTCCCATGTGAGTATCGGATCGGAGAGGCGGCTAGCCATTTGTGTCCTCCGACCCGGTCAACTCGAGGTAGACGTCCTCGAGTGTGGGACGATTCACGGTCAGATTGCTGAGATCGACGCCGCGCTCGAGCGCCCAACCGGTCAGTTGGTTGAGCGGAGCGGCCGGGTCGGTGACGTCGAGGCAGGCCATGCCCCTCTCGACTGTTGCGGCCGAGAACGGTGCGGGCAGGTCTCCGATCCCGACACCATCGGGAAGAGGAAAGCGGATGGCAACCAGGCCCGTCGCCCTTCCGCCGAGATCGTCCGGTGAGCCCTCAGCGACGATCCCACCGCCGACCATCACAGCCACCCGATCGGCCAGGTTCTGGGCCTCGTCCATGTAGTGGGTCGTGAGCAGGATGGTGGTCCCGAGACTCCGGAGGCCGTCGATGAGCCGCCACGACGCCCTCCTGGCGGACGGATCGAACCCGGTGGTGGGCTCATCGAGGAACAGCAGGTCGGGTTCGCCCACGATGCCGAGAGCCAAATCGAGACGGCGCCGCTGGCCGCCCGACAGCGTCTTGACCCTCGCGTCGGCCTTCTCGACCAACCCGACGATCTCCAGCACATCGGCCGTCGGCCGCCGGGTGGGGTACATCTTGCCGAACAGATCGATGGCCTCACTGACCGCCAGTTCCCTGTCGATGCCCGAGGACTGCAGCACGATCCCGATCCGATCACGAAAGCCCCTGCCGGCAGTGGCCGGATCCTCACCGAGGACCGACACCTCACCGGCGTCCCTGGATCGGTAGCCCTCGAGGATCTCGACGGTGGTGGTCTTGCCGGCACCGTTCGGTCCCAGCAGGGCGAATACCTCGCCTTCGGCGACGTCGAGGGACAACCCGGCGACGGCCTCGAGATCGCCGTACCGCTTGACCAACCCTGAAATGGAGATGGCGGACATCGAGCGCAAGAGTATCCGGGAAGCAGGTTGTCAGTCGTCGGTCATCAGTCATCAGCCAGAGGCGGCACCACGGACCAGACGAGATTCCGCCACCGGCGGGTACCCTCACCGCCGCAGAACGCGAACAGAGGACTACCACACAATGCGCTTCGGAGCCTTCGTACCCCAGGGTTGGCGACACGACCTCGTCGGCATCCCGGTCGACCAGCAGTGGGACACCATGCTGTCGGTCACCAGGAGGATCGAGTCACTCGGATACGAGTCGGCCTGGGTCTACGACCACTTCCATCCCGTCCCGAAGCCCACACAGGAACCCGTCTACGAGGCATGGACCCTGATGGCGGCCCTCGCCGCCACCACCGACACGGTGCGCCTGGGACAGATGTGCACATGCAACGGGTATCGCAACCCTGCCCACCTCGCAAAGATCGCATCCTCCATCGACGCCATCAGCGGCGGGCGGGTGGAGATGGGCATCGGCGCCGGGTGGTACGACCACGAGTACGACGGCTACGGCTATCCCTTCCCGAAGCCGTCCGTGCGCATCGGCGAACTGCGCGAGGCCGTCGAGATCATGCAGCGCCTGTGGACCGAGGATGTCGTCGACTTCGCAGGGGAGCACTACACCCTCCAGGGTGCCCTCTGCCAACCCAAGCCGGTCCAGGATCCCCACATCCCCATCTGGGTCGCAGGCGGCGGTGAGCAACTGACCCTCAACGTGGCTGCCCGCTTCGCCGACTACACGAACTTCGGGTACGACCTCGAGCAGTTCACCCACAAGAGTGAAGTCCTGAAGGGTCATTGTGAGGCCGTCGGCCGCGACTTCGGCGACATCACCAGGACCACCAACTACAACGTGGTCATCGGAGCCGACGAAGCCGCAGTCGCCGAACGCACAGCCGCCTACAAGGCGCTCTTCTCCCCGATCGTCGGCGAGGACAAGATCGACGACATGTTCGACAACAACCACGTCAAGGGCGGCGGAGTCGTCGGCACACCCGAGCAGATCGTGGAGCGCATGCAGGAGTGGAAAGCCGCCGGATGTGACTTCGGCGTCCTCTACTTCTGGGATGCCGCCTTCGACACCACCAGCCTGGAGTTGTTCGCAACCGAGGTGATGCCCGCCCTGGTGTAGGCGGGCATCACGCTCTACAGGTCCGGACCACCCTGATTGACTGATGACTGACGACCGACCACGGACATCGGACATCGGACATCGACCTACGAAAGGGCCGGAATCACCTCGGCCGCAAAGCGCTCGATCGTGTCGCCCCAGTGGGCATCGGGGAAGTACATGACGAAGTACTCGCAACCGGCTTCGCGGTAGGCCGCAAGGCGTTCGATCACCTGCTCCGACGTTCCGGCGACCGTCATCGACCCGTTCGCCCACTCCTCAGGAGTCCGGCCTCTCTGGCCCGACGAGCGCTCGACGACCGCGTCCAACTCGCTCGCATCAGCGACTATCGATTCGAGGTGGATGGTCCTGCCCACGGTTGCGGGGTCGCGTCCAATGTCCTCACAGTGCTGGTCGAGCACGTGCATCTTGTGGGTGTAGTCGTCGATGCCGCCGGCCACGTTGCAGTAATCCGCCTCCTCGGCGACCAGGCGCAGCGTCAGTTTCTCGCCGCCGCCGGCGATCCACAGGGGAGGATGCGGATCCTGCAGTGACTTCGGCTGATTGATGGCACCATCCACCCGATAGAACTCGCCTTCGAAGGTGGACTCGTCCTCGGTCCACATCTGCTTGATGATCTTGACGGCCTCCCCGAGTTGGCGGATGCGCACAGATGCCTTCGGGAACTCGTAGCCATAGGCGAGGTATTCGTGCTCGTACCACCCGGCTCCAATGGCGAATTCGAGGCGTCCCCCCGAGATCACATCGACTGTGGTGGCAACCTTCGCCATGTACGACGGATTCCTGTACGAGTTGCAGGTGCACATCTGACCCAGTCGGATCCGCTCGGTCGACGCAGCCAATGCCGCCATCAGGGTCCAGCACTCGTGGGTGGCCTCCTGGGAGGGGATGGGCACGGTGTGGAAATGGTCGTAGACCCACAGCGAGTCATATCCGGCGCGTTCGAGGCGCTTGCCCACATCGAGCATCGTGGGCCACTGCTCGGCGACGGGGACGCCGACCAGATCCATCCGCCAACCCTGTGGGACAAAGCCGCCGAAACGCATATGAGTGCTCCTTGTTGCCTGGTGAGGCGAGATTAGGTGGGTCGTACCCGGACCGTCGTCCGATGACACCCGCTTCCCGACTGGATAGCCTGCGAGCGCGCGCTCTGAGACGACTCGATTCGATCGGAAGGTGTGCCATCCAGCCGCACTGGGAGCATTACTACTGGGACGAGCATCCGCCCCCGGGTCCTCGATGGCCATGGCTGCGCGATGCCATCCTCGCCACACTCATCGGGGCCGCCCTCGGCGCTTCGATCGGGTTCCGCCTCTCCCGCGGCTACTGGCCGTTCGCCGCAACGGTCGCCGTGACGGCATTCCTGATCCACATGGCCATCATGGGAGTCGGCCAGATCACCGAGATGACACGCTTGTCGCTGCGTCACCTGGCTCTCGTCACCGAAATCGGCCTGTCGGCCACCACTTTCGCCGCCATCACGGTGGCGATCATCGCCTGAGGCCCGACTACAGATCCAGGTCCAGCAGTCGGCCGAGTTCAGTGATCGCGTAGTCAGGGTCCGTGACCAAGATCGTGCTCATCCCGAGATCCTTCGCGGTAGCGAGGTTCTCGGTGAAGTCGTCGAGGAAGATGACCTCGGACGGTGCCACGCCCAAGCGGCTGCACGTCTCGATGTAGATCTCTGGTTCGGGCTTGACGAGGCGAACCTTCCAGGACTCGACGAACACATCGAAGAGGTCTGCGAGGTGGGAATCGGGGTTGATGGACTTGCGCCAGTTGTTGGTGATGACTCCGGTCAGATAGCCGGCGCCTCGCACGGCCACAACGGCGCCAATCATCTGGGGGCGGACGGTCACCGTGGTCTCCAGTCGTTCGAGGAGCGTCGCGCCGTCCACCGGGCCCACACCCAGCGCCGCGGTCTCCTCGGCGAACTGAGGGCCGAAGTCTCCAGGATCGACCTCGCCGCGCATCAGCAGAGCGAAGGATGCCCCGGGGTCGATGAGCACCGGGAGCAGACCGCCGCGCTCGATTCCGTGGCTGCTCTCGAGTGCAGCCACAACCGGGATGGGTGATTCGAGGATCACGCCGCCGAGATCGAATACGACCGCCTTCATCAAGCCTCCAAACCTTCCTGAAATCCGGCCCCGGCAGCCCGGGTCTACTCCTGGTGACGGTGCTCGTTGACCTGAATCGGATTGCCCTCGGGGTCCCTGAGCAGGAACGATCGGCCAAACGGTTGATCCTCGATACCCGACTCGAGTTCTATCCCGACGCCTTCGAGTCGCTCTATCAGCGATTCGAGGGATTCCGTGGCAACGAGTGACAGATGGACCCTGCTCCCCTCGGGCAGCGGGCCCTCGACATGGTGGATGCCGAGCGTCGCTCCATCGACGGGAAACGCCGTCCACATGTCCGACCTGAACGGCGGGTCGACATCGAGCACTGCTTCATACCAACCCACTGTCGTACCCATATCCGTCGTGTAGACGACCGGTTGCAACTTCATGGTTCTACTCCTGCCAGCGGATCGGTCGATTGCGCAGAGTCCCGAAGCCCCATGTGTCGCAGAGTGCGTTGAAATCACCTCGGCGAGTGCCGTGCCACTCGAGGTCCTCGACGGTCTCGGTGAGTGGCACGTCCTCCCGCAACGTGGCCAGGTACCTGAAGAGGAGGGCGTTCGCCATCCCGTTGCGGAGTGCCTCGGCCAGTCTTTCGGCTCCTCGCACGGTCACCGACCAATCCTCGGCGTCCAATGGGATCGCTTCGATGTGCTGGTACTCGGCAAGGACGAGCGACGAGGACTTGGCACCCCAGCCCGGCAGACCGGGGAACCCGTCGGCGCTGTCGCCCACCAGGGCCAGGTAGTCGGGGATCGAGGCGGGCGAGACGCCGAACTTCTCGATCACCCCGGCTTCGTCGACCTCGGCCCGCTTTCTCCTGTCATACGAGACCACCCGGTTGCCGTCGACGCACTGCGCGAGGTCCTTGTCCGGCGAGAGGATGACGACGCGATCGAAATCGTCGCCATATCGACTGACGGCTGTGCCCATGGCGTCGTCGGCTTCGTAGGCCAGCATCGACCAGACCGTCACCCCGATCGCGGCCATGGCCTCCTCGGCCAGGGGGAACTGGGCGAGCAACTCCTCCGGAACTCCCTCACCCGTCTTGTACCCCGGATAGATCCGATTGCGAAACGAGGCGATCATGGTGTCGAAGGCGGCGGCGACATGGGTCACACCGTGATCCGCAATGAACGTCAGGGTGCTCTGCACCAACCCGTGGGTCGCACCCACCTCCATGCCATTGGGCGCCGTCCGCTTGGGAACACCGAAGTACGAGCGGAACAACTCGTAGGTGCCGTCGATGAGATGAAGGGTCCGCACGCCGAGGATCGTAACCGGGTGCCCGAAATCCGAATGGGTGTCGGAAACTGCGAGAGGTACTCTCCGCAGCCGATGCAGGTGACGAACCACTCAGTGGCTCAGACCAGGCGATGGCTCCGACCGGTGTACTTCATATTCGGCGTGTTCTTCCTCGCGCTCGGAATAGTCGGCGTGGTCCTCCCGCTGATCCCCACCACGGGACCGCTCTTGCTCGCGGCATTCTTCCTCGCCCGGTCGTCGGACAGACTCCACTCGTGGCTGATGCACCACCCGAGGTTCGGCACATTGCTCTCCGACTTCCAGGCGGGCCGCGGCATACCCATGCGAGTGAAGATGGTGGCCATCGTCGCCATGTCGCTGGCATTCAGCCTGTCGATCTGGAGGTTCGACGTGCTGTGGGTCCGGGCGGCCATGGCACTCATCGGAGTGTTGGCGATTGCCTATGTAGCGCGACTTCCCATCGTGGACCGGCAAGCCGGCTGAGTCGGCGGGTACTCTCGGCTCATGGCTGTCACCAGAGTGCCTGTAGTGATCGGTGAGACAGAAGCGCGCAGCAACTTCATGTCCAACAAGTGGGTGCTCACCTCGGCAGGAAACCGGGCGGCCACACTCACCAGAGAGCCCACCCGCCACACGTCGTACGTCGTCCTTGCGGACGGCACCGATCTCGTGCTCGCCCCCGACGCTTGGGGCACCGTGGTCGCCATGTCGGGCGACACCGAGGTGGGGCGGGCCACCAGGACATCATGGCTCGGACGATCGTGGGAGGTCTCCGGCCCAACGTTCTCGGCCAATCTCACCAGTGACCCGATCCCCCGGCGCTGGAAACTCCGGCTCGGGCGCGAAGAGGTGGGCCAGTTCAGTGGCGGTGTCCTGTCCTACAACCGTCTCCACCTCCACAGTGTCATCGCCGTCCCCGTGGTGGTGGTCGCCCTGGCCTGGCACGTCCTGGCCAGACCATGGGAAGCCGCCGCAGCGCCCGGTGTCATGGTCCCGAATCGCGGATCGAAGGGGCAGCATCGAGTCCATGGCTGATCCACTCATCACCGTCACCGACCTGGCGGCGATCATCGACCACCCGTCCGTGAGGATTTGCGATGTGCGCTGGTACCTCGCCGACCACGCAGCGGGCCCGGCCGCGCACGCCGAAGCACACATCCCCGGCGCCATCTTCGTGAACCTGGATGAACACCTGAGCGTGCTCGAAGGACCGGGACGCCACCCGCTCCCCGACCGAGCGACGACGGCCGGGACCCTCGGAGCTCTCGGAATCGGTGACGAGCACACGGTGGTCGTCTACGACGACCGGGGCGGGGCGATCGCAGCACGCCTCTGGTGGATGTTGCGAGACCTCGGCCACAAGGAGGTCAGGGTCCTCGACGGCGGAATACCGGCCTGGACGGAGGCCGGCCACGCCGTTGCCTCCGAGGTCCCCGATCTCGGAGCTGCGGTCCTCACCGTCAGACAGGCGACGACCAGGAGCATCGATAGGGAGGCTCTCGCTTCTCGACTGGGCACGCTCACCGTGCTCGATGCCCGCGCCCCCGAACGGTACCGGGGCGAGGACGAGCCGATCGATCCGATCGGCGGCCATATCCCAACTGCGCTCAACGCCCCCTACGAGGACAGCCTGACCGCTTCGGGGTCGTTCATCTCCCGAGAGGCGCTCACTGAGCGCTTCCGATCCCTTGGCGTCGAGGACCCCGATACCGTCGTCTACTGCGGCAGTGGCGTCACCGCCTGCCACAACATCCTGGCCATCGTCGCCACCGGCCTCCCGGAGCCGATCCTCTACCCCGGCTCATGGAGTGATTGGAGCAGCTCAGGGATGGAGATCGCGACGGGCTGAGGAGCCAGTCGTCGGTCATCGGTCATCAGTAAGTCGGCATCGGGTATCGGCAAGAAGTCCGTTGCGTGTTCCATGCGAATGGTGGCGCTGCGCGTCTCACACCACGATGCCTCGGCCCGACACCACCCGGACCGTGCCTGGACGTAGAAAAGCGCCGGGGCGTCAGCCTCCGGCGCTTTTCGTTAGAGGTTGGTAGCTCTAGCGGGAACGCTCGCGTGCGATGTTCACATTGAGCTGACGTCCGTCGACGGTGGCGCCGTTGGTCTCGGCGATCGCCTTCTCGGCCTCTTCGGCAGAAGCCATTTCGACGAAACCGAAGCCGCGGGAGCGGCCGGTGTCGCGGTCCTGGATGACCTGCGCATTGGTGACTTCACCGTACTCGGAGAAGAGTGTCCGCAGGTTTGAGGAGTCGGTGGAGAATGCGAGATTCCCCACGTAGATGTTCGTTGCCATTTCTGTGCTCCTTTGAGCCCTGAACCGTCAAACCTTCACGCCCCACAGGCAAGTCCCGGGCTTCGGTCGACGGGTGCCGATTGAAAGCCTGGGTCCTGCGGCGACTTCACTCGACGGAACAGAAGAAGCAAAGACCGGCGCCGCACATCTGATGACACGCGCAGCCGATACCGTAGCCCGCCCTCTGACGCGCGCAACCTACAAGCCGAGGGCTGCCTCGACACCGTCGAGGCGCTGGCCACCTCGCAGCACCGGTGCGAACAGGTCGCCATGGCTGCGCAGGCGATCCCAGATGGTGCCGATGGTGATCCCATCCGGTGCGATCTCGCCCACCTCGTCCCACAGCAGCGGGGTAGACACCGGAGCCCCGACGCGAGGCCGAACCGAGTACACCGAAGCAATCGTCTTACCACCGACGTTCTGGTTGTGGTCGATGAAGACCTTCCCGTGACGCTTGGGAATGTCCCATTCCATCGTCGCCAGTGTCGGATCGGCGGCGACGATCAGCCTGCCAACTGCCTCGACGAACCGGCGTACCCGCGCATACTCATGCACTGGATCGAGCGGCACGTAGATGTGGATTCCCGTGGCGCCGGAGACCTTGGGGTATCCGATCAACCCCAGTTTGTCGAGAACCACCTTGATCAGCCGAGCCGTCGCCGCAACCTGATCGGGGCCTGCGCCATCGGCTGGGTCGAGATCGAAGATGGCGAAGTCGGGCGCCTCCTGGCGATCCGTCCTGCTGAGCCATGGGTGCATCTCGATGGCTCCCAGGTTGACGATCCACAGAAGAGCCGAGGCGTCGGATGCCGTGACGAACTCGATCGGTTCGCCACGATGCTCGGAGAAGATGGGGGCGCGCTGCAGCCATGCCGGGGTGTGCGAAGGAGCCTGCTTCTCGTAGAAGGATGGGCCGTCGGCGCCATCGGGATACCGGGACATGACAATGGCCCGGTCGGCGAGGTGGGGCAACAGGATGGGGGCGATGGCCGAGTAGTACTGCAGCAGATCTCCCTTGGTGTACCCGTCGGGGAAGAACGGCTTGTCGACATTGCGGAAGCGCACCGGCCGATCGAGCGAATCTGCCATCAGATCATCGCCTTCGACATGCACCGGCAGCGGTGCGGGGATGTCCACCAGACCGGATGCGAGCGACCTCGTGGCCCCCTTCGACGGTGGCTTGGCCTCCACGAGGGACGACTCCACTTCATCCTGGATCGCCGCATGGCTGGCCGGGTCACGGGCTTCGGAGATCACAGTGGCCCGAACCCCGTCAGCGACGATCACCTGGATGAGCGGCCCGGCTCGAAGCGTGCCCTCGCCGTAGGCGACATGGCGGATCTCGCCCTGGTCGCCGAACACGGTATCGCTGAAGTGGCAGTGGAGCGGATCGATGGCCCAGCCGGGGAAGTTGTCGCGGAGGAAGGCGAAGACGGCGCGGAAGGCATCGGGCGATGTGAGCGCGCCGCTCGACATCGCATGGACGTGGGCCCAGTCGACCACCGGATGGACAAACGAGTAATCCCCCGCGATCAGCGCGATGTCTCCGAGTGTCCCGAACGCTCCGGTCGTGCCACCCACTTCGAGGCCCAGGGCTACCCCCAGGTGCCGCACCTTCGGTTCGATCACGTCGAGGCTCTCGGCAGTGAGGCGGTGCAGCACATCGGCCGAGCGACCCTTGACGTGGCCTGTGTGGGCCACCACCACGCGAGCGCCCATCGCCGAGCCCAGCTTCATGGTGTGCTCGACGGCCGAGCGGGTCTTCACCGCCTTCTCAGGGTCGTCCACGGTGAGAACGGCGCAGTACGGGGCATGGATGGAAAGCGCCACCCCTCGCTCCGCTGCCAGGTCGCCAAAGGCGGCACAGCGCTTCTCCTTCCAGGGGAACCCCTTGGTGAAGGACACCTCGAAAGCGTCATGGCCCTTCTCGACCAACCCGTCGAGAAACACCCGGTCGTCACCATCGTCGGGTGGGAGGGCGGAGATTCCGAATCGCAGCACAGGGCCAGCCTATTGCCCGGCGCTGCACCATCATGG
>JABMPV010000153.1 GCA_013202595.1 bacterium | reverse complement strand
CTGCTTGAGGTTGCGCCAGCCGAAGTCGTGGCGGGTACAGGCCAATGTGAAGTCGAACGGCCCGGCTCCGAGGACCGGTGCCGAGCAGCCGTCGGTCTCCCACACCAGGTAGGCGGGACGAAGCGTGCTGGGGTCGGATGGGGGCGCCGGCGCCATGAGCACGCCTTCGAATCCGTCGGGGCCGCCGAGGGGGGCGTCGAGGGTGCTATCGATCTCCCCGCAGACCTCGCCGCGTTCGATGGATCCGGCGACTCGCTCGTCCAACTCCGACCCGGGGACCTCGCGGCACACATTGGACTCGCCCGGAGGCGGCCCGAGGCCTCCTGTGATGACGAAGGCGGCAATCAGGATGAGCGCCAGACCGCTCAGCACCCCGAGGACGACCGACCTCGCCACCCGCAGCGGCCAGGAGAGGCGGTATGAAAGCGTGGGATCGGCCCCACCCGACATCCCCGGGGGCGGCGGAGGTGGCGGCGGAGGCACCGGCGCCGGAGGCGGAGCCGATTTCTGCGCCGGAGGCGGAGCCGATTTCTGGACCGGAGGTGTGGACGGCTTCTGCGCCGGAGGCGGAGCCGATTTCTGGACCGGAGGTGTGGACGGCTTCTGCGCCGGATGCGGAGCCGATTTCTGGACCGGAGGTGTGGACGGCTTCTGCGCCGGAGGCGGAGGCGGGGGCGGAGGCGGCGGACCTCCGGTCGAGGGTGGCGGCGGAGGTGGCGGCGGCGGCGGGATGTTGGTCATCCGTTGAACTCCGTGGTGAAGTGGCCGTCGTTCTCGATCGAGCCGAACTGGCGGTCGACGACCTTGCCCCTGACCTGGACGATCAACTCAAACGACGCGGCGGCCGTGTTGCACCCGCGATGGACGATCTCGACCTGATACCTGCCGGACGGCGCCGTGTCTGTGGCCCAGAAGACGTTCTCGATCGGATCTGCCGAGACATCGCCGCACGGGTAGTTGGCATCGACATCAAGCGTGCCGCCCGAAGCGGACACGCTTTCTCCCGATCGATAGCTGGTGCGGTTTCCGAGCGGATCGGTTATCTCGAGATCGAGGTCGGAGTCACCCTCCCACCTGAGCGTCACCTGGACGTCACCGGTTCCCAGGTTGCCCGGGAGGTCGACCTCACCCGGGGGAAGCAGGGTGGCGAGTTCCACGCGGTTGGCTTCCAGGAACTCGGGTGCGAGATCCGTCGATATCTCCTCGATCACCGCATCGAGCGTCCTGGATCTGCAGTCGAAATCGGCAACTGCGATCTCACGCTCCTCTTCTGCCAGTTCCCGTGCCCGATCACCCGCGGCCGCGGCGAGGCGTGTGGTCAGGTCGCTGATGATGGCGTCGGGTGTCCGATAGTCGTATCCCCGGTCCTTCATGCATGCCGACCACTCTCGCTGTGCCTCGCGATACGCCGGATGGTTGAGTCCTGCGCGCTGCAGGTCCTCGATGGAATACGGCAGCGCGGCGAGCGTTGCGCTACCCGACGAGAGGATGGCCGCCCCGCGAGCAGCGCACCCCCGCGATGAGGAGGAGTCATCGAGGCCGCCGCCGAACAGCGCAGCCTCATAGGCCTCACGTTCGGCTCCGGTCAGAGAGTCCTCGCGGAATGCGACGTGGTCGGCCGGGGTATCGCCCGCAGCGATGCCGTAGCCGGTCTGCGCGTCCCGCAAGCCGTCGAGGCTCTCGGCCGCGACGGGACTGCGGTAGTTGAAGCCCTGGGCGGCCATACATTGCTGGACGGCTTCGTAGGCTCTCCGTTCCACGGATGACCCGAGGACTCCCGGGTCGGAGAACAATACCGTCGGGTCCTCGAACACCTGGTCCATGTCGCCGCGACCCTCGAGGACAGCAATCCTGACGAGTTGCTGATAGGCGAACCAGCCGGCGACTGCGACCACCGCGGCGGTCACGATCCAGATCCTGATCAGGGTGCGTCGGCTGTGCTCCATCGAGACACAGACTATTCAGGTCGAGCCGAGACCGTAGCGCTCCGGTGTCATTGATATGACACGTATACCGCAGTCGGGCTCAATTGGAGCACCTGGGCGGGCGTCGGGGTGGGGAAATCCTCGTCGTAGAAGTTCTTCCATCCCCAGGTCCATTGGTGTGACTCCCAGCCCGCCGTGACCTGATCCCACGTGACGAATTTGGTCGAGATCTCACCCTGCCCGTCCATCTGCACGACGAGGGCGAGTTCCGGTCGAGCAACGATGTCCTCGCGATCGGGGAGCATCTGCGGGCGGAACTGATGTAGCAGCAGCATCTTCTGGGGGAGATTTTCCTCCCTGACGATCCCGGCGAGCCATTCGCTGACCTCGTTGATCTCAGATGCATCGATGTGGCCGATCTGCTCGAGGTGCACCTGATCGGGGCCGAGGCGCCACTCGGGATCGAGGGCCAGGCCGACGTGGGGAAGGCGCAGGAACTCCTCGTAGATCCGGGCCTGGCTGAGCGAGTCGGCGCGGCCCGACTGGAGGTCGAGTAGCACGTATGCGCCACGCTCGGCAGCGAGTTCGATGAATGGCCTGATCTCGTCCTTGGCGGTCTCAGAGGAGTAGTCGCCGTCCTCTCCGATCCAGCCCGATGCGACCGTGACGATGATCTCGAACGCGGGCACGATCGTCAGCCCATCGCCGACGTACTGGCTCGCAATCGGGAGGAGACGCTCGAGTCCGGCTTCGGCTCCCTGCTCGCCGAGCACGCCGAGGTCGGTGGTGAGCGGATTGCCATACAGGGCGACCAGTCGCCTCCCGGGGAACATCAGATAGCCACCTCCCGGGATCTCTTCCGCTCCGGTGAGCACGTCGATCTGCCAGCCGGCATCCGATGTGATGTCGCCGACCAGATGTACCGCCGCCGCTCCGCCGCTGCTCGATCGTATGGCCTGGGCCGCGTCGTAGGCACTGCGGAGATCATCACCATTGACGTAGGCAGCCAGTCCCTCGGTCGCGGTTGCAGCCACGATCGAGGGGAGGGCCAGGTCGACACTTGCGGCGTCGATCAGCCAGACCCGTCCGCTGGTACCGGGGCCACCGACCATGATGGGCAGATCCGGGTCGCGATCATCGAACGCCACGGCCGCGGCGGGGCCGGTCACAGCAGGGTCTGGCGGGCCGAGGCCGAGCCGGCCATCGATGGCCCTGAGGGTCGCCACCACCGTCTCGATTCCCCGCGTTGGAGGTAGTGGGGTGATCGTCGTGGCGGGTACGAGGTTCGTGATCAGTTCGGCGATGTGTGCCGTGTCACCTGTGAATACGACCAACTCTGTGTCATCGGGGACGGTGATCTGGGGGCCCTCTCCGACGACGATGACCCGGTTTGGTGACAGGCGTGCGATCTCGGCGTCGAGTTCTGCCGACGGCGTGCCGCCCGCGTAGAGGAGCGGGCCCCCGACGCCTGCTGCGAGGCGGGCAGAGAGGGCTGCCACGTCGATGTCGTCTGCAAGTGTGACGACGACCGATTCCGCGCACTGGAATGCCCCATTGGAGATTGCGATCGAACCTCCAACAGCGTCGCGGTTCGAGATGGTGGAGACCGATGGTCGGCCCTCGTCACCGCGGGCCGCCGGTCTGGCCGGTTCGGGGCAATCGCCCGTCGATGCGTTTGTCGATGCCGATGATCCTCCGGGTGAAGAGTCGGTCGCCGAGCCGTCCGATGCCTGGTCGCACGCGGCGAACGCGAGCGCGGCGATCACGAGGGCCGCAGAGAGGCGAAGGGGGCCGGACATCACGATGAGGCTACAAGGGGGCACCCGGTGTTTGGTGCATCGGTAGGCTCCTGACAGTCCCTCAGAAGGAGTCGCGTGAGTGCCGTGATCGCAGGGGTGTGCCCCATCGTGGCCGTGCCGTTCCTCGGCGATGGCTCCGTCGATGGGGAGTCCTTCGAACGCCTCGTCGACCACCTGCTCGGAGAGGATGTCGGTGCACTCACCCTGTTCGGCCTCGCTTCGGAGTTCTACAAGCTGACCGAGGCCGAGCGTGCCGATCTCATGGTCCGCTTCCTGGCCAGGACGTCGGTCGCCGGGGGTGTGAACGGCGTTGTGTCGGTCACCGATCACTCCGCCGAGGTAGCAGTCATCAGAGCGCGTGAGGCCGAGGCCGGGGGAGCGGACGCCATCAACGTCCTGCCGCCCCACTTCCTCGGCCCTTCCGCCGGGGCGGTGATCGCTCATCTCGACGCGGTCCTCGGTGCAGTGGAGATCCCCGTGATCGTGCAGTACGCGCCGGCCCAGACGGGCTCCCGCATCGAACCGGCAACGCTCGCTGCGCTCGCCGAGCGCCATCCCAACTTCTCGGCGGTCAAGGTCGAGGCACTTCCGCCTGGGAAGTGGGTGGCTCGCCTGCTGTCAGAGACCGGTGGCGCTCTCGACGCTGCCGTCGGGTACGCCGGCGTTCAAATGCTCGACGCCTTCGATCGCGGGGCGGTGGGCGTGCAGCCGGGATGTTCGTTCGTGCCCATCTACTCGGAGATCACCCGGCTCCTGCAATCGGGCGATCGTGGTGCGGCCGCCGCGCTCCATGGAGAGCTGCTCCCGTACATCGCCTACTGGATGCAGGGCGTCGAGTTGATCATCCAGGCCGAGAAGACCGTCCTCTGGCGTCGGGGGCTCATCTCCACCGAGTACTGCCGGGCTCCGGGGTACGACCTCGACGCCACCGAACGAGCCGTCATCGAGGAGTTCCTCGAGCGGTTCGATTCACTGCTCGGTCACTAGGCCCCCGAGGCGATGGCGACCTGACCACCACCGCCGGCCTCGGCCTGGGTTCGGATCTGGGTGCGTTCGGCGGTCGCCCCGAATCCCGATCTGTTGCCATTCGAGTCCCCGGGCCCCGATGCCTGGGCGGAGGCGGCAACGAGGACGAGGAACAAGGCCAGAGTGCCGGCGATGGTGGTGGCCTTCATGAGCGTCCCTTCGTGTCGGCTGTGTTCGAAGAGACACCGCAGCAGTAGAGGGTTCGACGGGCACCGTCGAGGTCTCGGGTGATCCTCACCCTGGCTTTACAATTCTCAAACACCGTCATCCGACGATGTGGGTGCATGGAGATCCCTCATATGGAGCAGTGCACATGAAGAACAGTCTGAAGATCGGGGTGATGACGCTGGTCGTGGCCGCGCTCGCCACGGGCGGAGTGGCTCTCGCCCTCGATGACACGCCGGCCGGCGGCGACGAGGTCGTCCCGGGAGCGAGGATCGCCGAGGCTCTCGAGCCGCTCGTCGAAGACGGCACGCTCACTCAGGAACAGGCGGACGCGGTCGGTGAGACCCTGGCGGCCCGCCACGGTGAGTTCCGCGGCCGACACGGTGGTGGCGCTCACCTCGAAGAGGTCGCGGAGTTCCTCGGCCTCACCGCCGAAGAGGTCCGCGACGCTCTCGTCGCCGGCAGCACGCTCGCCGAGATCGCCGCAGAGAATGGATCATCGGGCGATGCGCTCGCCGCCCATCTCACCGAGCAGGCCCGGTCGCAGATCGACGAACGCCGTGCCGACATGGTCGCCCGTCTCGAGCAGGCAGTCTCGGACGGAGATCTCGACCAGGCGAGAGCCGACGAGATCCTCGCGGGCTTCGAGGAGCGATCGGCCGGGATGGAGCAGCGGATCACCGACCTGGTGAATGGCGAACTCCCTGCCGGACCCGGTGGGTTCGGCGGCCCAGGTGGACCCCATGACGGCGGCCCTCGCGGCGGCGGCCCCCACGGCGGCGGCCCCGGATCGGGACATGGCGGACCGTTTGGTAGCGGCCCCCACGGGTTCTTCGGAGCGCCAACCGGCTAGACACAGCTGGGGCACTTCCCCTCCCACGCGAAGCAGACCCGGGATCACCCGGGTCTGCTTCGCGTTGTCTGCGCCGCGGCGCCGGTGCTACGCGCCCCGTGAGTTGACCGCGGCCTGGGCTGCAGCCAGTCGTGCGATCGGCACTCTGAACGGGGAGCAGGACACATAGTCGAGGCCGAGATCGTGGCAGATGGCGATTGACCGGGGATCGCCACCGTGCTCGCCGCAGATGCCCACCTCGAGTCCGGGTCGGGCGGCTCTGCCCGCTTCGGTTGCCTGACGCATGAGCTTGCCGACTCCCGTTCCATCGAGAGTGGCGAACGGGTTGTCGTCGAGGATTCCCTCCTGCAGGTAGGAGATCAGGAAGCCGCGCTCGGCATCGTCCCGGCTGATGCCGAACACCGTTTGGGTGAGGTCGTTGGTGCCGAAGGAGAAGAACTCTGCGTACTCGGCGATCTCATCGGCGGTCAGGGCGGCCCTGGGGATCTCGATCATCGTCCCGAACATGTACTCGATCTCGATGCCCTGCTCGTTCATGACGTCGCGAGCTTCGGCCTCGAGTACCTCGCGCTGGCGCTTCAACTCGTTGACGTGGCTGGTCAGCGGGATCATCACCTCGGGGATGACACTGCCGCCGGCCGTGGCGACCTCACACGCCGCCTCGAAGATCGCCCTCACCTGCATGCGGGTCAGTTCGGGGATCATGATCCCCAGCCTGACTCCCCTGGTGCCGAGCATCGGGTTGGACTCGTGGAGCGCCTCCACCCTGGACAGCACCCGCTGCTCCTCCTCGACCTGGGCGATGAGGTCGTCGAGGGTGTCGAGTGATGATGCATTGCGAAGTGCGAACTTGTGCTCGAATAGCGCGTTGGTCAGTTCGTCCTGAGCGGGCAGGAACTCGTGGAGCGGGGGGTCGATGAGTCGGATGATCACGGGGAGCCCGTCCATTGCCTCGAACAGGCCCTTGAAGTCGCCTCGCTGGTAGGGGAGGAGCTCCTCGATGGCGTCTCGCCGCTCGCTGGGTGACTCGGTGAGGATCATCCGCTGGACGATCGGGAGTCGCTCGGTCTCGAAGAACATGTGCTCGGTCCTGGTGAGGCCGATGCCCTCGGCTCCGTACTCCCTGGCGCGCCGGGCGTCCGCCGGGTAGTCGGCATTCGCCCGGACTCCAAGCGTCCTGAGCTCGTCTGCCCAGCCGAGCAGCTTCATGAGCCACGGGTCCTCGATGTCGGGGACCATGGTGTCGAGCTTGCCCAGGAAGACATCGCCTGTGGTTCCGTCGATGGACAGCCAGTCGCCCTCCTCGATGTCGTGACCGTCCACATGCATGATGCGAGCGCCCATGTCGATGTCGAGGGCGGCCACGCCGACCACTGCCGGTTTTCCGAACTGTCGTGCGACCAGCGCTGCGTGGCTGGTTCGCCCGCCCCTGCTGGTGAGGATGCCGTTGGCCGCGAGCATGCCGTGCACATCGTCGGGCTTGGTCTCGGGCCTGACCATGATGACGTCCTTGCCCTCCTCCTTTGCCCAGCGTTCGGCGAGGTCGGCATCGAAAGCCGCGAACCCGACGGCCGCTCCCGGCGACACGTTGAGGCCCGTGGCGAGCTTGACCGCTCCGCTCATGGACTCCGAGCTGAACTGGGGGTGCAGGAAGAAGTCGACCTGATCGGGATTCACCCGCATCACGGCCTCTTCGCGTGTGATGAGGCCGGCCTCGGCCTGGTCGACGGCTATGCGGACCGCCGCCTGAGCGGTGCGCTTGCCATCGCGGGTCTGGAGGATCCAGAGCTTTCCCCGCTCGATGGTGAACTCCATGTCCTGCATCTCGCGGTAGTGCTGCTCGAGGCGGCCGGCGATGTCCTGGAACTGGGCGTATATCTCGGGCATCTCGTCGCCGAGGGCGGCGATGGGCTTGGTGACCCGGTTGCCTGCCACGACGTCTTCGCCCTGAGCGTTTGTGAGGTAGTCGCCTTCGATCCGATTCTCTCCGGTCGTGGCGTTGCGGCTCATGGCGACGCCGGTGCCGGAGTCATCACCCATGTTGCCGAAGACCATCGTCTGGATGTTCACGGCGGTCCCGAGGTCGTGTGCGATGCCTGCCGCGTTGCGGTAGTCGCGGGCACGCTTGCCGTTCCACGACTTGAAGACCGCTTCGGTGGCCAGCCGCAACTGCTCCCTGGGATCCTCGGGGAACCTGACGGCGATCTGCTTGAAGTCCCCGACGATCTCCTTGAGATCATCGACCGAGAGATCGGAGTCCGATGCGACCCCGGCCTTTGCTCTGGCGACTTCGAGGACGTGCTCGAACAGTTCGTCGCGCAACCCCAGGACGACCGAGCCGAACATCTGGATGAGCCGCCGGTACGAGTCGTAGGCGAAATGCTCGTCGCCGGTCAGCCGCGCCATGCTTTCGGTGACGGTGTCGTCGAGGCCGATGTTGAGCACCGTGT
>JABMPV010000001.1 GCA_013202595.1 bacterium | reverse complement strand
TCTCGATAGGTGTCGGTGATCCCGGTCGCCTCTCGACATCCAGCCGCGCCCGGGCCCGCCCCGGGCCGGTGGCCACCAGAAGAAGGAGCCATTCGATGCCAAAGTCCGTTCCCGCACTCCCGAACGTCCCGGCGCCGCGGGCGCCGTACTCCGCTGCAGTCGAGGCAGACGGCCTCGTGTTCATCTCGGGGCAGGTCGGGTACGACCCCGAATCGGGCCTGCCCCTGGAGACCGTCGACCAGACCCGGTTGGCGATGGAGCGCATCGGTGTCATCCTCGGGGACCTCGGCCTGGGCTTCGGTGATCTGGTGAAGACCACCGTCTTCCTCATCGACATATCCGAGTTCTCCAGCGTCAATGAGGTGTACGGGTCGTTCTTCGACGGTGAACCGCCGGCCCGTTCGACATTCCAGGTCGCTGCGCTTCCAAGACCCCAGTTGCGAGTCGAGATCGAAGCGATCGCCGTTCGTTGAACCCGTGATGGCGCCCGGGCGTTCAGCGAAAGAGCCGTCGTCGGTTTCTGAGTCCGAGAGACGATCGTGGGAGGACCCATGCATGTGACCCTGGTTCATATCTCCATCAAGCCGGATTGTCGAGCCGAGTTCCTGGAGGCGACCCGGATCAATCACGAAGCGTCGGTCGAGGAGTCGGGGAACCGCAGGTTCGATGTGCTCTCCGATCCCGAAGACGCCACTCGCTTCGTGTTGTACGAGTGGTATGACACCCCCGACGATGCTGTGTCCCATAAGAAGACCGGCCACTTCGAAACCTGGCGCGACACGGTTGCACCGATGATGGCCGCGGACCGCGAACTCGAGGTGCTCCGGGGGATCTACCCGATCTGGTGAACAGCGGACATGTGAGGTTCGCGATCGTGCGACACATTACATGGCACATGTTGTTTGGGTATAGTCAGTTGGGAACGCAAACAGACAGGGATTCTGATGAATGGGTCCAGCCTGCCGAGAGGGGTCGTCCCTCCTATTCCGACGTTTCTCGACGGAGGTCGTCTCGACGAGCGCAGCCAGCGTGAACTCATCCAGAGCCTCAGGATTGCCGGTATCGATGGGATTCTGACGCTGGGGACCGCAGGTGAAGGGCCGACTCTCACCGACGAGATTCGTGCCGCCGCCATCGAGGTAGCGGTCGAGGTCGGCGGCGGGATTCCGGTCGTCGTGGGGTGTAGCGGGCAGACGGCCGATTCGGTCGTGCGCCAGATCGAGGCGGCCGCCGCGCTCGGAGCGACGACTGCCCTTGTGCTTCCACCGTTCTACTTCACCCTGTCTCAGGCCTCGATCATTCGGTATCTGACCAACGTTGCCGACAGGTCTTCGATCCCGGTGATGCTCTATCACATCCCCGGAGTGACCGGGAACCCCTTCGGGATCCCGGCCGTCGAGGAACTCAGCGTTCATCCCCGGATCGTCGGTATCAAGGACAGCGCCGGTGATTTCATCCGCTTCCTCCAGATCCAGCGGACGCTCGATTCGGATGACTTCGTCGTGTTCCAGGGAGTCGCGGCTCTCGTCGGCCCCTCACTCCTCGCCGGGTGCAGCAATTCGATGTGCACGGTGACCGCGTTGCTCCCGGAACCCGAGATGGCCTTGCGTCGGGCGATCGCGGCTGCAGATCTCGACGAGGTCCGGGTTCTCATGCACCAGATCTCGGCTGTGACCGAGTTGTTCCGCCTGGGCTCGTACCCCCTCCCGGCGAACTTCAAGGCGATAGCCGCCATGCTCGGCATCGGGTCCGGCCGGCCCCACGATCCCGCCGTGTCGCCCGATCCCGAGCATCTCGCGGCGCTCCGGGAGGGCGTCGCTCGCCTCGGCCTCCTCCCCGGGGGGGATCCAGGGTGACTGGACCGGTACTGGTCGTAGGAGGCGCCGGATTCCTGGGCCGCCACACCGTCAGTCGACTCTCCGATGAGGGTCTCGAGGCGGTCGTGTTCGATCGACCCGGATCCCGCGAAGCCTCGGCCGGGGAGGTCCGGGTCATCGAGGGCTCCGTCGCTGAGGGGAGTGACCTCGAAGCGGCGGTTGCCGAGATCCACCCCGCGGTGATCATCCACCTGGCGGCATTTGGTGCGCCAGGGAAGGGATTGGTCGTCTCCGCCGAAGGCGATCCGCGAGCGGCCACCGTCACCAACGTCACCGGTCTCGTCAACACACTCGAGATCGCCGGGCGCGAGCGGACTCGCGTCGTGTGGGCTTCCTCCACCACCGTGTATGCCCCGGCCGATCGATATGACGGGGTGGTCGATGAGAGTGATCTCGTGGGCCCGCGCAGCGTCTACGCAGCGACCAAGGTCCTCGGGGAACAGTTGATCCGGACATATCGGGACCGGCACGGCGTCGAGGCGGCCGCGGTGCGCCCGACGCTGGTGTGGGGCCCGGGACTCCAATACCGCGGCGTGCAGGCCGCTCTCGGCGACATGCTCGAGTCCGCTGCGGATGCCTCACCCGTGACCGTTCCCTCAGGAGCCGAGCCGTGGGATCTCATCTATGTGAAGGACGCCGCACTCTCTCTCGTGGTGATGGCTCTCGCCGACTCGATCCCACCTGTGGTGACGATGACCGGCTATGTGGCTGCCATCGACGATGTCCGAGAAGAGGTCCTGGCGCAGGTTCCGGACGCGCCCATCTCCGTAGAGGGTGCTGCACCTCTCCTCGGATTCCCCCTCGTGGATCCCGGCATCTCCCAATCGATCGGTTTCGCTCCCGAGTACGACCTGTCCCGATCCGTGGCCGACTACCTGGCTGCGGTGCACATGAAGCACACAACTACGGCATAGACAAGCCACAACGGCATAGAGAGGAAGAGACATGAGGCCGAGAGGCAGAACCAGACGAGCCACTCTGTGGGTGGCGCTGATGATGTCGTTTGCGCTGGTTGTCGCCGCCTGCGGCGATGACGACGCAGCCGACACGACGGCGGCGACCCAGGCTCCTACCACCACCGCTGCTCCGACCACCACTGCTGCCCCGGGCACGACGGTGGCGGGCGAAACGACCACGACCACGACCACTCAGGCACCAGCGACGACTGCTCCTGCAGCGCCGCGTGAGATGGTGTTCGCGACCAGTGTCGGCGCACCGAGCCTGGATCCCTACAACGAGATCTCCGATGCACGGATGCGCCGCAGTCCGCTGATGTATGACGCTCTGGTGGACTGGACGAACGACTTCGGCGTGTCTCCCGGTCTGGCAGAGAGTTGGGAGTACGACGGGAACATCCTGCGATTCCACCTCAGGGAAGGTGTCGTCTTCCACAATGGCGCCCCGATGACATCGGCGGATGTCGTCTACTCACTCGGGAAGATCCTCGAGTCCCCGGGTTCGGGCTTCTACTCGCAGATCGTGAACGTGACCGCCACCGACGATTTCACCGTCGAGGTGGAGGTCTCTGCGCCGTCTGATGCACTACTGGCGGCACTCGGTGGGCGGTATGCCTACATCGTTCCCGAGGGTGCGGTCGAGGACTACGACCTGGCCGTCACTGCGGTGGGCACCGGCCCATTCATGGTGGATGAGTTCGCGCAGGGAGAGTTCCTCCGACTCACGAAGAACCCGTCGCACTGGCGTTCCAACGAAGTCGGCCTGGACGTGCTGACCATCGTGGTCGTGCCCGACGAGGCCTCGATCGCAGCCGGGCTGCGGACAGGTGAGATCGATGCGGCCCTCTTCGAGGATGCCCGTATCGCCGATCTCGTCGAAGGCACAGAGGGCATCACCGTGTTCGAGGAAGTCGCCGCCCGATGGGACATCCTCGACTTCCCGGCATTCGACGTCGAGCCATGGAACAACACCAAGTTCCGTCAGGCGATCGTGGCAGCCATCGATCCGAGCGCGGTCATGGCCCTTGCGATCAACGGCAGGGGAACCTTGCTCGGCGGTCATCCGCCGGCACTGTGGGCATCGCTTCCCTATGAAGATGCACCGTACGCGGCCCAGAACCTGGAGCTGGCGGCCACGCTGTTGGCGGAGTCGGGAGTGGATCCCGCGACGCCTCTCAAGCTCATTTCCATCCAGGGGTATGGCGCACTCAACTCATCGGCTGAGGTGATCGCCGATCAGCTCGGGGATCTCGGGTTGAACGTCGAGATCGAGGTACAGGAGCTCGGCACGTGGATCGACTCGTTCCTCGCCCGCGGGTTCGACACCTTCACCATGAATGCATGGGGCGGATGGATCGATCCCGACATGGTGTACTTCAACCATCTCCACATGCTCCCGGATGGCAAGGACTTCCGGAAGTGGGACAACCAAGAGGTGTCGGATCTCCTCGATGAAGCGAGGGGCACCACCGATAGGGCGACCCGCGAGGCTCTGTACATTCAGATCCAGGAGCTCACGGCCGAAGAGGTGCCGTGGTTCCCGCTCTACTCGGCGAACTTCGTCGGCGCCTACGGCGACAATGTGGGCAACTGGGGCGTGCATCCTTCGGGGTACTACCACGACCTGCGATGGGTGACCGTCTCCGGATAGACGCTTGACAGCGGTGGAGGCGGGTGAGCGGCAGCCCGGGAGGGTCCGCTCACCCGCCTCCCTGCGAGAGAGGAGTCCCAAGTAGCCATCTACGTCGCCCGGCGACTCCTCTACGGCCTGGTCACAGCTCTCGGGCTGGTCGTACTCGTATTCGCGCTGATGAGCCTGATCCCCGGATCGGTCATCAGTCAGCTCGTCGATCAGGCGGCCGGCTCCGATCCGGAGAAACTCGCCGAGATGGAGGCCTTCCTCGGGCTGGATCGCCCCTGGTACGCCCAGCTCGGTTCCTGGCTCGCCAACGTGGTCCAGGGTGACCTCGGCAACTCCTGGCGCTCCCGAATCCCGGTGGCGGACCTGCTGGGACCGCGACTGATGGTCACACTGCAGCTCTCGGCGATGGCAACGGTTATCAGTTCCCTCGTGCTGGGAATCCCCGGCGGATTGATCGCTGCTGCGTACAAGAGCCGATGGCCCGACTCGGTCGTTCGGGTCGTCTCGCTGCTGGCGCTGTCGGTGCCGGTCTTTTGGATGGGATCGATGCTCATCCTGGTGTTCTCCGTGTGGTTCAACTGGTCGCCCCCGCTGACCTGGGTGTCGCCGTTCGAGGACTTCGGAGCGAACATGCGGATGATGATCTTGCCGGCCATCGCCCTGGGCCTCGCCGGGGCGGCTCCGCTCGTCCGAATGACCCGCAACTCGATTCTCGAAGTGATGGGCCAGAACTACATCCGAACGGCCCGCAGCACCGGCGCAACCGAAGGGCGGATTCGTTTTCGCCACGCTCTGCGCAACGCGATCATCCCGGTGGTCACCTCCGCCGGACTCCAGTTCGGATTCCTGATCGGCGGTGCGGTCGTGATCGAAGAGGTGTTCTCGCTTCCCGGCGTCGGCCGTCTGCTGCTCCAGGCGATCTCACAGCGGGACTTCCCCGTCGTGCAGGCGTGCGTTCTGACGATCGGGATCTTCCTGATCTTCCTGAACATCGCCGTCGACATCCTGTATGCCTACCTCGACCCCCGGATCAAGTTGGGAGACTGATGGGATCCCCACACCGCACCGACGAAGCTCGATTGGAGCCAACCCATCCGATTCGCACCCGGCTGCGCGCCGTGCGTCGGGTGCTCGCCGAGGAGCCTCTGCTGACCATCGGGATCCTGATCAGCTTCATCATGCTGCTGATCGCAATCTTCCCGGAGTTCTTTGCAACCTACGACCCCCGCGATACCGATGCCCTTGCACCGCTCCAGGGGCCTTCGACGGCGCATTGGTTCGGCACCGACACGCTTGGTCGCGATGTGTACAGCCGGGTCATCCACGGCACGCGCACCTCTATCGCGGTCTCCGGCATCTCGGTGGGGTTCGCCCTCCTCGTCGGTTCGACGCTCGGACTGATCTCCGGCTACTTCGGCGGGTTCGTCGACCAGTTGCTCGGCCGACTGATGGATGTGGTCTTCTCGCTGCCCGCCCTCCTGCTCGCGGTTGCGATCGCCGGAGTCCTCGGCCCGAGTGTTCGCAATGCCATCATCGCCATCGGTGTCGTCTACACGCCTCATTTCTTCAGGGTGGCACGCAGTGGAGCGATCACCATGTCGGCCCGCCCCTTCGTGATGGCCAGTCGCTTGATCGGGGCGAGGCACCGCAGGATCGTGATCCGCCACATACTCCCGAACGTCTCGGCGCTCCTGATGGTTCAGACGACCGTGAGCTTCGCCTATGCCATCCTCCTGGAGGCATCGCTCAGCTTCCTCGGCCTCGGTGTGCAGCCGCCGAATCCATCATGGGGTTCGATCCTCAATGAGGGCCGCCCATTCCTCCAGTTGGCGGGATGGATGTCGATCTTCCCCGGTTTGATGATCCTGCTGTCGGTGCTGTCGGTCAATCTCGTCGGCGACACACTTCGTGACCGCTGGGACACCAGTCAGGGGTCGGGATGATGTTGTCGAAGATGTGCCGGGGAGATCTGTCATGACGGTCGGCGAGATCCTCGCTCCACTCGAATCCGGCCCTCCGCCTGACGACGTCGTGCTGGATGTGCGCGGACTCCGAACGCAGCTGTCCACATCCCGTGGAGCGAACTGGATCCAGATCATTCGAGACGTCAGCTTCACTCTCAGACGGAACCAGCGTCTGGCAATCGTCGGGGAATCGGGGAGCGGGAAGTCCGTCACGGCGCTGTCGATCATGCGGCTGCTCGACAAATCGGCGTCTGAGATCACCGGCGAGGTCTGGATCGGCGGAGAGGATGCGCAGGCGATGTCGGATCGGCAGATGCGCCGGATCCGCGGGCGACGCGTTGCGATGATCTTCCAAGATCCGATGACCTCGCTCAATCCGGTGAAGCGAATCGGAGATCAGATCGTCGCGGCGATGCGGCTGCACTCGGACATCTCGCAGAAGGACGCAATGGCCGAAGCTCTTCGGCTGCTCAAGGAGGTGCAGATCCCCGCACCCGAGCAGCGCCTGCGGTCGTATCCACACGAGTTGTCGGGGGGCATGAGGCAGCGGGTCATGATCGCTCTCGCTCTGTCCATGGAACCTGAGGTGATCATCGCCGACGAGCCAACGACGGCGCTCGATGTCACGGTTCAGGCCCAGGTGATGCGGCTCTTGAAGGAGCGAGTGGAATCACATGGAGCCGCCACGATTCTCATCACCCACGACCTCGGGTTGGTCGCAGGGTTCGCCGAGTTCGTTCTCGTGATGTACGCCGGACGGATCGTCGAACGCGGGCCGATCGAGCGTGTCCTGCTCGATCCGGCCCATCCCTACACGGCGGGGCTCCTGGCGTCGCTGTGCACGCTCGATACCGATCCGCTGGAAGAACTGCCGTCGATCGAGGGTGCGCCTCCGCGACCCGACGACGTCCCCAGCGGATGCTCGTTCCATCCCCGCTGTTGGATGGCAACCGATCTCTGCCGTACGGAGCGCCCGCCGATGGTGGAGGGTGCCTCCCCGGATCTTGGGGCAGCCGAGTGTCACTTCGCGTGGAACGTGGTCCCACCGGGAGCCGGAACATGACCAGTTCGCTGTCGCGCAGCAGCGGGTCACCGCTCCTCGAAGTGAACGATCTCGTCCAGCACTTCCCTGGGCGCCGGGAACGGATCAGGGATCTCCGCCCCGAACCTATCCAGGCGGTCCGGGGCGTGTCATTTGCGCTGGAGACGGGAAGGACGCTGGGTCTCGTAGGCGAGTCGGGGTGCGGGAAGTCGACGGTGGCTCTGTCGGTGCTCCGGCTCCATGAACCCACATCCGGAGAGATCTACTTCGACGGCACGGACGTCAGATCGCTCGGTGGTGGCGAACTCCGCAGGATGCGCCGGAGGATTCAGATGGTCATGCAGGATCCGCTGTCCTCCCTGAGCCCCAGGAAGAGGATCCGGACCAGCATTCTGGAGCCGCTCGATGTTCACGGGATCGGGACGATGGCCGAGCGCCAGGAACGTGTCGACTACCTGCTCGAACGGGTGGGCCTGGACACAGCCATCGGTCGGAAGTTGCCGCACCAGCTGTCGGGAGGGCAGAACCAGCGAGTCGCCATCGCCCGGGCCCTGGCTCTGAGTCCCGACCTGCTGATCCT
>JABMPV010000152.1 GCA_013202595.1 bacterium | reverse complement strand
CGCTCGAGCGGCTCCTCGGTTTCCCATGAGCTGCGCAGCACAGTGATGGCTTCGGCCACCCTGACCGCCAGGGCGTCGATCCCGGCCCTCGAGGGGACCTCGTCCATCCGCTCCCCCGACTTCACGGACACCGCTTCGACCCTGCCGGGAATCTCCTCTCGCTCGAGGGCCCACAGGAGGGCATAGAACGCCAACTGGGTCTCGGGCTCACCGAGCGATCCGGTCTTCCAGTCGACGAGGCGCACGGAACCGGATTCCTCGCCGAAGACCGCGTCCACCCTGCCACGCAGCAACACGCCGTCGGCAGGTTCGAATTCGAGCGAGACCTCCGCACCTGCGAACCCCTCCGATCCGAGGGTCCTGAAGCGCTCGTACAACTCGCCCACCTCGGAGATGACCCTGCCCAGTTCGCTCGGCTTGAGCCCGAGGGCACCGAGTTTGGGGTTCATCGAGGAACCGATCTCCTCGCGGCACACCTGGGTGAAATCGGCATCGGCAACCGGCCCCTCGCTCAGGTGCCTGGCGAACACCCTGTGGGCGAGGCCCCCGACGAAACTCATCCGCGACTCGGCGGAGTATCTCCCCCTGAGCCGCCCTGCGGCCTGCTCGGGGCACCGCTCGAACGTCATGAACAGGCTCGCCGACACAGTGATCGGCTCACCCTCCGGGAGGTCGGGGAACACCATCGGCGGCTCGAGTGCCATACGCCGATGGTATCCGCCCACAGCCATGTCTCACATCTCGGAAGTCTCGCTACGCTTTCTCCTCGCCCCTATGTCTCCCCATCGCATGAGTCGTCTCATTCGCATCGGCCTCGTGGTCGCTCTCACCCCCATTGCCCTCGTGCTGCTGGGGTCGGTCGTGTTCGCCATGGACCGCGCCAGCAACGGCGGCGAGGTCCTCGGGAATGTCACCCTCTTCGACATCAGATTGGGCGGCCTCGACGCCGAAGAGGCGAAAGCGACCATCGTCTCCTACGAACACTCGCTGCAGAGCCTGCCCATCACCGTGGAGGTCGAAGGGACCACCTTCGAGTTGCTTCCCGCCCAGGTCGGTTTCGATCTCGACGAGGACGCCATGGTGGAACGGGCTCTTCTCCAGGGTCGCGAGGGCGGCATGGCGACCCAGTTCCGGTGGTGGCTGAAGCACTTCGGAGGCGGCGACGGTGACGAGTTGTCACTCATCGCGGCGTTCGATCCGGATGCGCTCGATTCCGTCATCGACTTCTGGGAGGCCAGGGCCATCACCGACCTCCCCTACGAGGGCGGCGTCTCCATCGACGGCACAACGGTGGTGCCCATCTACCCGCAGTCGGGCCTATCCATCGAACGCGAGCCGATCGTCGACCAGATCGCCAGGGCCCTCGTCGATCTCGACAGGGAGACCGTGAGGATCTCGACCAAGGTCAGGCCACCGGTCATGACCGAAGCCCAGGTCGACCGGGCGGTTCGGGAAGCGAGGGATCTTCTGTCCGCACCCGTGACCCTCAGTTCACTCAACCCACCGATCGCCGTCCAATTCCCCGTGACCGTTCTCGCCGATGCCCTCCGCAGCCGGACCATCGAGGATGAATCTGGCAATCTCGAAATCGACCTCTTCTTCGACTTCCAGACCCTCAGGCAGTACGTCGATCCGATCCGTGAAGACATCGAGACGCCGCCGATGGATGCCGTGATCGTGATTCGGCCCGACAACACCCCGACCGTCATCCCCGGTCGCAACGGGACCCTGATCGAGGAGGGAGCGCTTCCTGCGGCAGTCATGGCGGCGACCCAATCGGTGACACGCACGGGTGCCTTCCCCTTCGACGTAGGCACCCGGCCCGGTTTCAGCACCGAGGACGCCAAAGCACTGCGGGTCGACAATCTGCTCTACAAGGCCATCACGTACTTCCCGTGCTGCGGTGACCAGAAGAACCTCAACCGCATCAACAACATCCAGTTGATCGCCGATGCGGTCGACGGTGCACTGGTGATGCCGGGCGAGAACTGGTCGCTCAACGACCACGTCGGACAGCGAACCATCGAGAAGGGCTACAAGGCGGCGGGCGCAATCATCGGCGACGACGTCTACTGCTGTGACGACCCGGCCAATATCGGCGGCGGGACCAGCCAGTTCACCACGACGCTGTACGGCGCCGTGTTCCACTCCGGCCTGACCGATGTCGATCACTCACCGCACACGCTGTACTTCACCCGGTACCCCGAGGTGAGAGAGGCGACCCTGGGCTTCCCATCACCCGATCTGGAGTTCCACAACAACCTCGACTCAGCCGTCTACATCAAGACCGAATACACCGACGACAGCGTGGCTGTGTACTTCTTCGGAAACAACGACGGCATCGAGATCGAGGAAGTGCTCGGAGAGCGCCACTCCTACACAGAACCCGAGCCTCGCTACGAGCCGAATCCCTCGATCCCCCCGGGTGAGGAGAAGGAGACCGACGCTGGTCAGAACGGGTGGACCAACTCGGTCACCAGGATCATCACGTACCCCGATGGCACCATCGAGGAGTACACCTGGACGTGGCGCTACTTCGCCCATCCGATCGTCATCGAGGTCAATCCGTGCGAATTGCCCGAGGACCACGAGGAGTACGACGAGACGCTGGTCTGCAACGTTCAGACGCCGGCCCTGTACGGGTTCACCCTGGATGAAGCCACCGCGGCCATGTCCGCCATCGGCATCAACATCAACGTGCTCGGCAACACCGAGGTCAACGACCCCGATCTGCACGGCAAGGTGGTCACCGCCACCCCGCCCGGTGGATCATGGCTGGAGCCCGGGTCCACCGTCGACGTCCGGCTCGGCTTCTACAAAGAGCCCGCCGGCGGCGGCGACAGCTGATACCACTCATCGACCATCACGACCGTGATGCAGGCAGTCGACTGGCTCAAGGCAGTCTCCACGACCACCGTTGCCGTCGGAGCCATCGGCATGGCCGCGACCTGGCCCGGGCACTGGTCGTCGTCGCGAAGCAGGTCGCCGAGGTCCTGTGACCGGACCAAAACCGGGACGGGTCGGCGCTCGGAAGAACACGCTGACGAGGATCAGCCTGAGTAGAAGACGAAGAAGCCGGCCACGACGTCGGTGACGGCTTCGATCGACTCGGAATCCCAGCCACCCGGTCTGCGGGCCACCACCTGGGCAGACGCTATAAAGACGTGGTCGACCGAATCATCCCGTTCGAAGATGCGAGCCGCCAGCACCCCGGGAGCCGAATCGATGGGATCGTCGTCGCGGGCGAACCCTGCACCGTCCTGGCCGGAGATGCTCCGGTCGGTGTCGAGTACCAGAACGTCCCCGACGACGATCGGTTCGCTCACTTCGATCGGCTGTCCCATGGATCCTCCGTGCTCGCCGGGCGGGATGGTAGCGCTCAGTCCTCGGGTGCTCCCTCGACGCCATCACCCACGACATGCAGCTTCAACAGGTTGGTCGAGGACCGCTGATTCGGCGGGATGCCCGCCGCCATCGCCACCTGCTCGCCCGGTACGACGACCCCCTGGTCCAGGAGGATTCGCTCTGCCTCGAAGATCATCTCATCGGTCGAGTCGAGGCGAGGGAAGCGCATCGGGGAGACGCCCCACATGACCGACATGCGGCGGTAGGTCTTCTCATTCGGGGTGAATGCGACGATCCGGGCTCGCGGTCGCTGCTTCGACACCAGGCGCGCCGTGCTGCCGCTCTCGGTGAACGCCACGACCGTGTCCAGGCCGAGCGATTCGGCTGAGTCGGCGAGCGCACTCGCGATGGCCAGCGGGAAGGTCGAATCTCGCTGCATCGTCTCGGCGTTGCGACCTATGGCCAATCCGACCTCCGCTTCGAGACAGATCGTGGCCATCGTCTCGACGGACTTCACAGGGAATCTACCCACGGCCGTCTCGGCCGAGAGCATCACAGCGTCCGTGCCGTCGAACACCGCGTTGGCGACATCGGTGACCTCGGCCCTCGTCGGCCTGGGAGCCAGGGTCATCGACTCGAGCATCTCGGTTGCGGTGATGGAGACACTCCCGACCGCATTGGTCGCGGCGATGATCCGTTTCTGTGCTCTCGGCATCGGGGCGAGTCCCAACTCCACGCCGAGATCTCCCCTGGCGACCATCACCCCGTCTGCGGCGACGGCGATCTCGGCGAGGTTGGCGTAGGCCGAAGCGCGCTCGAGTTTTGCGATGACCGGCGTGTCCCCGACGATCTCGCGGACCGCATCGATGTCGGCAGCGGTCTCCACGAAAGATGCTGCGACGAGGTCCACGCCGATCTCGCGACCGAACGCGAGGTCCCCGCGATCCTTATCGGTGATGGCAGGGAGGCCCAGTCGGACACCCGGGAATGCCGCCCCCTTGCGGTCGCTGAGCACCCCGGCCTGATGGACTTCCGCGACCCATCGTCCCGGCTCTCCCGAGACGATTTCGAGTGAGATCAGACCGTCGGAGAGCAGGACCTGGCTGCCCCGCCCGAGATCGGCCTTGGCCAGATGGTCCACGAAGATGGTCCCGTCATCACCCATCCCATCGCCGTCGAGGAGCAACACCTGGTGGCTCTCCTCGAGGTCGACACTGCCCCGCGGGAAGGTGCCGACTCTGATCCTGGGGCCCTGGACATCCTGGAGGACGGCGACCGCGCGCCCGTAATACTGCGCGGCGTCCCGAACCCAGCCGGCCCACAGTGCATGGTTCTCGTAGGTGCCATGCGAGAAATTGAGGCGAGCGACATCGAGGCCCTGGGCGACCATCTCGCCGATCGTGTAGGGAGATGCGCTCGCCGGGCCCAGCGTTGCAATGATCTTGGTCTTTCGTTCCACCGGCGGGAACCATACTTCTCTCGGGTACCGGGACGTGCCGACCCCGCTCCGGATGGGTCTCCGTGGTCCCCTAACCTCCACTCCGTGACCGCCCCCTCCCCTCTCGCCATCGTGCCGGTGAAGCCTCCGGCCGACGCCAAGCGCCGGCTGTCACCCGCCGTACCCGTCAGCCTTCTGCCCTCACTCGTACGGGCAGTGGCCGAGCACGTGATCGAAGTCTGTGAGTCGGGCGGGGCCGAAGTCGCGGTGATTGCCGGCGACGCCGAGGTCGCCAGGTGGGCCGACGAAATCGGGGTCGGTGTCATCCCCGATCCACAGATCGACCTGAATGCTGCGATCGCCGCGGGCGTGGACCTGGCTACGGCGGCGGGACGCCCCTGGTGCGCCGTGCACGCAGACCTCCCGCTCCTGACGCCCCACGATGTCGCCACCTTCCTCTCGCTCATTCGGCCCGGACGAGCCGTCCTGGCACCGTCGCGCGATGGCGGGACCAATCTCATGGGCGGCCTCGGGCATCTCCCGCTCCGATATGGGCCCGGGTCGTTTTCGCGGCATCTCGCCATGGCCGCGGACGTCGAGCGTGCGGTCGTGGTCCGCATCGGCACGGCGGTCGAACTGGACACTCCCACCGATCTCGCAGCAGTGCTCCGCCATCCCCGGGGATCGTGGATTCGGGCACACCTAGGCTGAGGCGCCGTGACCGATCTGTATCCCGATCTCAGAAACACCACTCCTCCTCTGCCGCCGCCGTCTTCGGCCATGGCGATCGGAGCCCATCCCGATGATGCCGAGTTCGGTGCGGGTGGGACCCTGGCCGCATGGGCCGCTGCGGGATGCAGGGTCACGCTGCTGATCGTCACCGACGGGTCCAAGGGGACGTGGGATCCCGATGCTGATCCCGGGGCATTGGCAGCGGCACGGGAGGCCGAGGCGCGTGCCGCCGGCGCCGAGCTCGGAGCCGCCGACGTCCGATTCCTCGGGCACATCGACGGCGAACTCGAGTACTCGATGGCCCTGCGAGCCGAAGTGTGCGAGCAGATCCGCCTGGTTCGCCCCGACGTCGTCCTCAGCCACGACCCATGGCAGCGATACCAACTGCACCCGGATCACAGGGCTACCGGTCTCGCAGCAGTCGACGGCGTGGTATCGGCCAGAGACCCCCTCTTCTTCCCGGACCAGGGACTCGCCCACCATCGCCCCTCTGCTCTTCTCCTGTGGTCGGCCGACGAGCCGAATCACTGGGAGGACATCTCCTCCTCGATCGAGAGCAAGGTCGCTGCACTACTGGAGCATGTCAGTCAGGGCACCACGACGATGGGCGGAGCAGAAGAGGGCGAAGCCGCTCGATCGGCATTCGAGGACAAGATCACAGAGCGCGCCGCAACCGTGGGATCGCCCATGGGACTGGCGGCGGCAGAGGCATTCAGGAGGATCACGCCGTGAGCACCATCGTCGTCCTGGGCACTGGCATCGTCGGGCACGCAGCCGCATGGGACCTCGTGCGCCGGGGCCACGATGTCCACGTATCCGACCGAGATCCGGCAGCCGGAGCCGCGGTGGCAGCCGACGTGGGTGCGACCGACCGCGGGCCGCTCGACGCCTCGGACGTCGATGCCGTCAGATCTCTGCTGTCGGGTGCCGACGCCGTGGTCTCGGGAGTGCCGTACGGCTTCGGCGTCGGAGTCGCCACCGCCGCTGTCGCCACCGGCTGCCACTACATCGATTTCGGGGGCAACCCGGGGGTGGTGGCTCGCCAACTGACGATGGACGCTCAGGCCCGCGAGGCCGGGGTCGCCGTCATCCCCGACTGCGGCCTGGCACCCGGCCTGGCCAACGTACTCGTAGACGGCAACATCGATGCTCTCGGACCCGGACCGATAGACAGGGCCGGTCTGAGGGTCGGGGCCATCCCGGTCGAACCGGTCGGGGCGCTCGGCTATCAACTGGCTTTCAGCCCCGGGGGTTTGATCAACGAGTACGCAGAGCCGTGCGAGATCCTCGAGAACGGCGAGTACGCCACCGTCGAGCCACTCACCGGCCTGGAAACGGTCGAGTGGGCTCCCTGGGGCCCTCTGGAGGCATTCCACACTGCAGGTGGCTCATCCTCCCTGCCATTGCGCTACGCAGGCACGGTCGGCTCCCTGGATTACAAGACCCTGCGATTCCCCGGTCACGCGAAAATCGTCAGGGCGATGCTCGAACTCGGGCTCTTCGACCAGACGGAGCGAAAGGTCGGCGACGTGTCTATCGCCCCGCGGGCCGTGCTGGTCGACCTGCTCGCCGAGCACCTCCCCACCGGCGACGACGACCTGGTGCTCCTGAGAACCTGGGCAGAGGCGGACCGCGACGGTCGACGCGTCATCGCGGGCACCCAACTCGAGGATCGCCACGACGGCAGATTCTCCGCCCTGGCTCGCACGACTGCCTTCCCGGCCACAGCCCTCGCTCATCTGCTGGTCACAGGCGGAGCCGGTGAACCCGGTGCGAGGACCATGGATGCAGCAGTCCACTCCGACGACCTGATCCCCCTCCTCGCCGAAACCGGGATCGACCTGCGGGCGTGGCCGGCGGAGTAACCGGTCGTCGGTCAATTGGTCGTCGGTCGTCGGTCTTCGGTCGTCAGTCATCGGTCGTCAGTCATCGGTCATCAGTCAT
>JABMPV010000151.1 GCA_013202595.1 bacterium | reverse complement strand
TGATGGAGATGGTGTTCCACGCAGGCAACTGGTCCTTGCAGTAGGCGAACACATCAGTGACCAGCCGCATGGATGGGCGCGGCGGGAAGATGTAGGTGCCCCGGGCGGCGTACTCCTTGAGGATGTCGTTCTGGACGGTGCCCTTGATCTGGCCCGCCGGCACCCCCTGGCGCTCCGCGACGATTTGGTACAGCAGCAGCAAGATGGCCGCCGTCGAGTTGATGGTCATCGATGTCGATACCTCGCCGAGCGGGATCCCTGCGAATAGCAACTCGACGTCCTCGACCGTGTCGACCGCGACGCCCACCTTGCCGACTTCGCCCGCTGCCATGGGGTCGTCAGAGTCGTATCCCATCTGGGTGGGGAGATCGAAAGCCACCGACAGCCCTGTCTGGCCCGCATCGAGCAAACGGCGGAACCTCTCGTTGGTCTCCTCGGCAGATCCGAATCCCGCGTACTGGCGCATCGTCCACAGGCGGCCCCGGTACATGGAGGGGTACGGGCCACGGGTGAACGGGTAGCTGCCGGGCTCGCCGAGTCGCTCGGGCGCGGACCAATCCTTCAGGTGCTCGGGTCCGTAGACGATGTCGATATCGACATCACTCGTCGTTCGACGCTGGTCAGGTGCAGAAGACATGGCCCTCGGTACAGTGGCTGATTGGATGCTACCGGGAACCTTCGGACCCGTAGTGACGTCGTACTTGCAACAGGAAAAGCGTGAGCGGCACCGACATCACCATCCATGAAGCAGAGCGACTCGAGCGCAAGGGTCGCCGGTTCGTCGCGCTCGCCGTGCTCGCCGCCGTGGTGATCATCGCTTCGGCCTGGGTCGGTCTCATGGCCTTCCTCGGGACCAATTCGGCATGGGGAACGATCGACGACATCCAGGACGAGTGGATCCCCGACGTCGAGAGCATGATCCTCGACCTACCCGACATCTCGCGCCTCTCCCGTGTGTACACGGCCGACGAGGTGCTCCTCGGCGAGTTGACCGAGCGCAACAGCCAGCCGATCGCGCTCGACGACATGCCCAACCTCATCATCGCATCGGTCCTGTCGGCCGAAGACGCCGAGTACATGCAGCATGGCGGCATCGACTACCAGGCCGTCGCCCGTGCTCTGATCAACGACATCGGTGGCGGTCCGACGCAGGGTGGCTCGACCATCACCCAGCAGGTTGTCAAGCAGAACTTCGTGGGCACCGAACTCACGCTGCGGCGCAAGGTCTCCGAGGCCACGATCGCCATCGAGATGGAACGCCGCTACACCAAAGAGCAGATCCTCGAGTTCTATCTGAACTCGATCTACTTCGGAAACAACGCGTACGGGGTCAAGGCTGCCGCCCAGGAGTACTTCGGCAAAGACCTCGACCAGTTGACCATCGCGGAGGCAGCCGCCATCCCGGTGCCGATCAGGAACCCCAGGCTCTACGACCTGCGGAGAGACAGCGAGATCCCCACAAGGGCCCGGGACAGCGTGATCGACCAGATGGTCGAGAACGGGTACATAACGCCTGAGGAAGGCGAACTGGCCAAGGACGAGCCGATCACAACCGTGCCGTCGCAGGAGTTCCAGGAACTCGCCCCCCAGGTGCTGATCGCAGCCAAGGAGACCGTCCTCAACGACGCCACCTACGGCCTCGGCTCGACCTTCCTCCAGCGCAAGCGGGCGCTGTTCGGGTGCCCCGCCGAGGACACCGAATGCGAGGGCGGCGGCGGACTGCGCATCGTCACCACCGTCAACTACGAACTCCAACTCCAGGCCCAGGCAGTGCTCCAGCAGTGGTTCCCACCGGGAGATGCCGGCCCGACCGGCGCCATCGCCATGGTCGACAACCGCACCGGAGCCACCGTGGTCATGGCCTCGGGACTCGAGTTCGGGGACGACATCGAGGCCGGTCAACGCCTCTACGACTTGGCCACCAAGGGGCGGAGGAACCCCGGATCGTCTTTCAAGCCCTTTGGCCTGATAGCAGCGCTCGAAGAGGGGATCACGCTCAATTCCTTCTGGGACATGACGACCCCGCAGACCCTCGACATCGGCATCCAGGGTGCTCCACCGTGGGTGTGCAACAACGCCGGCACCAACGAACCCGGTATCCGCAGCCTGGAAGACGCGCTCGTCGCTTCGACCAACACGGTCTTCTGCCAGTTGGCCGTCGAGGTCGGCGCCCCCAAGATCGCCGACGTCGCCCACCGGATGGGCGTCAAGTCGCCGCTCAACGAGAACTCCCCTGCGATCGTGCTCGGCGCATCTGCTGTGAGCCCCCTCGAGATGGCCGCCGCCTACTCCACGATCGCCAACTACGGCGACAAGGTGGAGAACTACCTCATCGATCGGATCGAGGACTCCGACGGCAACATCATCTACCAGCACAGGGTCAACAGGACCCCGGTCCTCGACAGCGCTCTCGCCGCCGCCGTGGTCAACACGATGCAGCAGGCAGTCACCCGGGGGACGGGTGGCGCCGCATACCTGCAGCGGCCCATGGGCGGGAAGACCGGCACCCATCAGAACTACACCGACGTCTGGTTCGTCGGCTACCTGCCCCAGTACACCACCTCGGTGTGGGTGGGGTTCCCCGACAGCCAGGTGGAGATGCGCAACATCACCATCAACGGCGTCTATTTCGCGAGGGCGTTCGGCGGAAGCGTTGCTGCTCCCATCTGGCGTCAGTTCATGGAGGTCGTCGTCGAGGACCTCCCGGTGCAGGACTTCCCACCCGACCCCGAGGGCACCAGCGTCTACTACCAGACACCGCGTGAAGAGGTGCCCGACGTGCTCGGCATGGATCTCGAGGATGCAGAGGAAGACCTGTTCGAGGCGGGATTCGAGGTCGAGGTCGAGTACGTCAACTCGGACGAGGACGAGGACACCGTCGTGGCCCAGGATCCCGACGCGGGCACGCGCGAGCGCCAGGGCGAGACCGTGACGCTCGAGGTCTCCAACGGGAAGTCGCCGTCGACCATCATTCCCGATCTCACCGGCCTGTCACGCGCCGAGGTGAACCAGAGGCTCACCCAATTGCGCAATAGCTCCGGCATCGCTTTCAACTGGATCTTCCGCGAACGGGCCGTCATCAACCGGGAAAACGCCAACCAGGTGAGGGCCCAGTTCCCCGAGCCGGGATCTGCGATCAGAGCAAGCACGACCGTCGTCGTCCGGATCACCCGGTACGACCCCGACGGGTTCACCGGCTGATCCGGGGCCCGGAGCCCACAGCGCTTTCTTTCGCGCTTTCACACGCGCCTATTGCACGTAGTTGCTGTTATTTGGTATTACATACCCATGACCGCAGCGATGTCCGGGAACCTCCACAGACTCGATCGTCCTCCCGAGTCCGTGGACGCCGCGCCAGCCCCGGACATCGTGCGGTCATCCCGTGTCACCACACTCCCCCGCCCCTGGATCTCGCCGAAGCTCGTGCCCGGCGAGGGCTTCGCCCCGGACCACCCCTCCGTCAGAAGGTTCTGGATCGCCCTCGCCGGGCCCGCAGCAATCGCAGACCTCCTCAGGCTCATCGCCGCAGCCCGCACCGGACGTAGCATCCGCCGCCCGATCGGCCTCCCACTGCTCCTGTGCGAACGCCTGGTCCGCCGCGACGGCGACCAGATCCTCGTCCCCGACCGCATCCCACTGCTCAGCCCCGACAACCAGCGCCGCCTCCACCCCTCACTCAAAGCCGAGTACCGGCGAATCGCCACCCCACCGTCTACTGCTCGATGAGCGTCCCGGCGCCACAGCCCTGAAGCGCCACCAGGTGGTCCTCGGCCTAATCGGGATGGCCGCAGTCGACGGCCCCCCTGCTCCACGACGAGGGTGCCGTCCGCATCGAGACGGACCAGGAACAACCCTCACCGGCACCCGTCGCCTCCCTACGGCCGGCCGCGAGGCCGGCGGTTCGGGGACCGCACAACAGGCGTACCATTCGGATCGTGGGCACCATCGCCGCTATTGCAGATCTCCTCCACCTGAAGCGTCGCATCCTCGTCTTCACCGGCGCAGGCATCTCCACCGAGTCGGGCATCCCCGACTTCAGAGGACCGGGCGGAGTCTGGACCAAGGTGGATCCTGCCGACTTCACGATCGATCGCTACATGTCGAGTGTCGAGACCCGGCGCCGCTCGTGGAAGATGCGAACCGAGACCGGCGCGATCTGGGCCGACCCCAACGACGGTCACCGCGCCATAACCGATCTCTGGCAGACCGGCCGGATGGTGGGGTGCGTCACCCAGAACATCGATGGACTCCACCAGAAGGCGGGACTGCCCGACGATTCCGTCGTGGAGTTACACGGCAACGCCCACATGACGATCTGCACGGGATGCCGGGATCGGACCCCCACCGGGCCGGTTCTGGCCAGGGTCATTGCGGGTGAGGAGGATCCCGATTGCCCTGCATGCGGTGGGATCCTCAAAGCGGATGTCGTGTTCTTCGGGGAACTCCTCCCCGATCGTGCAACCGAGCGCGCCTTCGAGATGGCGACGGAGGCCGACGCCATCATCGCAGTCGGCTCGACCCTGTCGGTCTTCCCGGCCGCCCATGTCCCCCTTCAGGCGATGCGCTCGGGTGCGCCACTGGTGATCGTGAACGTTGGGCCGACCGAGATGGACGAATTGGCCTCGGTGCGCCTCGAGGCCGCAGCGGGCACCGCCCTGCCGGCTCTGATCGCTGCTCTGGGCTGAAGGCCGCCGCCCCGGCGTACCACAGATCGCATTCTTAGTTACTGCAGAAAGTACTCAATGACCACTCAGGGTGACCGATGCTCTACGTATGCGGAACGACTACTCAGTGCATTCAGAGGGTATCTCCCCCATGCGCCGGCGCCTGCAGAGCATGCTCGTCGTCGTTGCACTCGTCGGTGCACTCCTCCCCTTCTCCCCGGCAGAGGCACTGGCGGCGGAGACCTCGTACACCTTTGTTGGAGGTGGCTTCGGCCACTCCGTCGGCATGAGCCAGTTCGGTGCGTACGGCATGGCACTCGACGGCTACTCATGGGAAGAGATCACCGGTCACTACTTCACCGACACGGTGATCGCCGACATCGAACCCGTGCTCCTCGAGTCCAACCTCTTCGTCGGACTGCGCCAGGAACAGACGGCGATCACGTTCGTCGTGCGCTCCACCGGCGCCGTTGACGAACAGGCCGGGGTCACCTTCCGCCAGGGCGACTCGGAACTCGTTGCCGAAGTCGGCGACAAGGTGACCATCCGTCACATCGGTGACGGCACATGCCGCATCACCTCGGGCGAGACGACCATCGAGGGCACATGCCAGATCGATGCGGATTGGGACGGATTCTCGGGAGATCCCACTGCCGCACTCGAGATCGCATCCTGCACCCAGCCGAACTGGAACGCCCCGGGAGGCACCGTCTACCAACCGTGCATGTACGCCCGCGGCGGGATGCGCATCCGTCACGACAACAACACCCAGGCCTTCAACGTGTCGGTCGAGGTCGGTCTCGAGGACTACGTCCTCGGCATCTCGGAGAGCCCGTATGCATGGGGCTCCACCGGCGGAATGGCAGCACTCCAGGCGCAGGCCGCGGCAGCCCGGTCGTACGCGGTCAGGCGTGCCGTGGGACGCGGCGCTGCCGAAGAGCGCCCGTGGTGCCATTGCACCCTGTTAAACTCCACTGTCGATCAGTACTACGTCGGATGGGGTCACGGAACCAGCGAGTGGATCGAAGCCGTCGAGACCACAGACGGCAGAGTGATCGTCTACCCCGGCGACATCATCGACGGCGTCCAGATGCCCATCGAAGCCTTCTACTCGTCTTCGACGTTCGGATGGACCGAGTCGTCCGAGCATGGCTTCGGCGCCTACGTGCCCTATCTGCGCAGCGTCGACGACCACTGGAGCCAGATGCCATCTGTCGGCAATCACAGCGCCCGGTGGGAGCGGACGTTGACGGCATCCAACATCGCATCCCGCCTTCCGGGGATGTCGACCGTGACCGGCATGGAGGTCGCCACGTGCTCGACCACCGGTGCCGCGCTCAGCGTCACCTTCCATGGCAGCGGCGGGCCGCTCACCTTCCCCACCAGCGACCTCCGGGTTCGGCTCGGCCTCCGCAGCCAGCAGATCATCAACCTGGGAGCGCCGCCCCCGGACTCTCTCCCCTGCTCCGGGCCGGGTCTCAACCTCCTTCCCGAAGGCGGGCCTGTGGCGCTGGCCAGGGTGAACGTCGACGACGACTCCGAAGGTGACAGCACGGGCGACGGCGACGGCATGCCTGAAGCCGGCGAGACCATCGAGATCTCCACGTCACTGGTCAACCAGGGC